>CANRPV010000142.1 GCA_947632575.1 uncultured Eggerthellaceae bacterium
ATTGACGTCCTCGGTGGTTACTGTAGGCCTCATGAACTCCGTCATGGGTAGCAAGCCTCCTTACAGTAAAGAGTGTTACTTCGAGTAGAGTTCGACGATGAGCTGCTCGCGGATGTCCAGATCGATTTGATCGCGCTGCGGAAGAGAGAGCACGCTGCCCTGCAACTTCTCGATGTCCACTTCGAGCCAAGCCGGAATTTGAACGCGTTCGTTGGAGATGAGCGCGCTTTTGATCACGAGCATATCGCGAGCCTTAGGAGCAACCGCGATCAGATCGCCGGGACGTACCCGGAATGAGGGAATGTCCACGCGACGGCCATTGACCAGGATGTGGCCATGGCGAACCTGCTGACGAGCCTCGGCGCGAGACTTGGCGAAGCCGAGACGATAAACCACGTTGTCCAGACGGCTTTCCAAAATGCGCAGCAGATTGTCACCGGTGATGCCCTGCTGACGGTTGGCGATTTCATAGTAATGGCGGAACTGCTTCTCCAGCACGCCATAGATACGCTTGGTCTTCTGCTTTTCGCGCAGCTGGGTGCGATATTCGCTTTCCTTTATGCGCTTCTTGCCGGCTTCACCCGGCGCATAGTTGCGGCGCTCGATTGCGCATTTATCGGTGTAGCAGCGATCGCCCTTGAGGAACAGCTTCGATCCCTCGCGGCGGCACAACCGGCAGTCCGCTCCAGTGTAACGAGCCATGTTGAATCGATCCTTTCTCTACACACGACGGCGCTTGCGAGGGCGGCAGCCGTTATGGGGAATGGGCGTGCAATCTTGGATGCTGGAGATCTCCAGGCCGGCGGCCTGCAGCGAGCGAATCGCCGTCTCACGACCTGAGCCAGGGCCCTTCACGAAGACAGAGACCTTGCGCAGACCATGCTCCATAGCCGTCTTAGCGGCGGCTTCGGCAGCCATCTGGGCAGCGAAGGGGGTGGACTTACGAGAGCCCTTGAACCCAACGGTGCCAGCGGATTGCCAAGTGATCACGTTGCCCTGAGGATCGGTGATGGAGATGATGGTGTTGTTGAACGTAGACTTGATGTGGGCAGCACCCACAGCGATGTTCTTACGCTCGGAACGCTTTACGCGTGTGGTGACTTTTTTCTTAGGCACGGTTGGCTACCTCACTTTTTCTTTCCGCCGATTTGCTTACGCGGACCTTTACGGGTGCGAGCATTGGTATGGGTGCGCTGTCCACGAACGGGCAGGCCACGACGATGACGCAGGCCGCGGTAGCAACCGATTTCCATCAGACGCTTGACATTCTGGGAAACTTCGCGGTGAAGGTCACCTTCGACCTGGAGGTTTTCCTGAATATAGTCACGAAGCTTAGAGAGGTCTTCCTCGGTGAGATCCTTAGCGCGGATATCCGGGTCAACGCCGGTGTCAGCAAGGATCTTCTTGGAAGTGGTTAGGCCAATGCCATAAATGTAGGTCAAGGCAATTTCCATGCGCTTGTTGAGAGGCAGATCAACGCCAACGAGACGAGGCATATATCATCCATCCTTTCCTGTTAGCCTTGGCGCTGCTTATGGCGGGGGTTCTCGCAGATGACGAGCACCTTGCCATGGCGCCTAATGATCTTGCACTTG
Organism: uncultured Eggerthellaceae bacterium; assembly: GCA_947632575.1. GTDB lineage: Bacteria > Actinomycetota > Coriobacteriia > Coriobacteriales > Eggerthellaceae > CANRPV01. The sequence goes on from CANRPV010000142.1 coordinate 1,596, forward strand.
TCGCACATCTTCTTGACCGAAGGACGTACCTTCATGTTCAATTCCTTTCGGTGGTATGCGGTTTTCTATCTTTCACGCCCAGCCGCTGGCGACTATTTTCCATATTTTGAGCACAAAAAACGCACAGGTTAGCTTCCACCTGTGCCTTTTTACTCCCCTACTTGAACCGATAAGTGATTCGGCCGCGGTTCAAATCGTAAACGGAGAGTTCAACTGTTACTTTGTCACCCGGTAAGATCTTGATGTAGTGCATCCGCATCTTTCCGGAAATATGGGCCAATATCTTGTGTCCGTTCTCGAGTTCAACTCTAAACATAGCGTTCGGCAACGCCTCAAGGACAGTGCCCTCGAGTTCGATCACATCTTCCTTAGCCAATAGGGCTCCTCCAAGCAACAGGTCTCAAAAAACAGCAGCAATCCATAATAGCAAATCTCTTTTTGCGGAATCAAGAAGTAAACCTTTGAGAATCAACGTGAACTTGTGTCATCGATGCGAACTTAGTCATCAACGCAAGATTCAACCATCAGCGTGAGCTCTATCTATCAACGTAAGCTTGAGCCCACTCCTCGTAGGAGCAGAGCCCTTGGGTGTACCAGCGGCAGCGCTTACAAGAATCCACGAAGATCTGGTCGGTGAGCTTGTCCTGAGCCACCTCTTGAAGCCTACGATAGCTGTAGCGTTGGTGCGGCTCAAGTCCGAAGGCCTCGGCAAGCTTTCTATCCTTCTCATCCACATTGGATTTGCTGCTTTTACATCTCTGGTCGGGAGTCAGATTAGGACATCCCGCGCAGATCATGTCGGGGCCACACACAAGCTCCAGCTCCTCCTCGGCATGATCCTCCAGCCACTGGATCACCGCGCTCATGTTCTCGCAAAACGGTCCGCTATAGCCGTAGCCTTGGTACAGCGGAATACAGAGCAGGTGGTGTACCCGAAGCTTCGGGACCTCATTTGAATGCGCGTGATGAGAAGAAGTCATAAAGCCTTTGTCCCCTATGGATGCCCGCAAAGCGGTCAAGTTATACGGTCAAGTCATAGATACCAACAAACTATTATGCTGGTGTACCTATAGTTTGCTGGGTACCTATAGGCGTACCCACAAGTGTACTGGTAAGCGTGATGCTTATAAGTGTACTTATAAAGGTATCTGAAAGGCTGCTTAGCGCGGCAAAAAAATCAGGGAAAAAGATGGCTGGGCCACCAGGATTCGAACCTGGATACCTGGAACCAAAATCCAGAGTCCTGCCGTTGGACGATGGCCCACTGTAGCGTGACTGGCGAAATGCCAAGCTCAAGAGCGTTAGCATTGTATCAGGTTTTGTCACGCTAAACCATGCTTTCCTACACCAGCTTTCCTAAACCATGCTTTCCGCTATTTTAGAAACCTGGTGCGAGCCTTCTGTGACGGTTCGACAGCGCCCCTCTTTCTGCTAAACGCTTGCTTTCCGGCGAAGATCACCACCGCGCCCGCTACGATAGCCATAAGAATCCACGGCAAGGGACTGATGGCGTCTCCCGTCTGGGCAAGCCTGTCGGGCGTCTTCACTTCCTCCTGAGGAGTAGGAGGAGGCGTTTGCGGTGTGGGAGGAACCTTCTCAAGCGGGTTCTCCGGCTGATCCGTCGGCTGCCAGGGGCCATTGCCCACTTGGACGAATGCTTGATCGTCTATGAGCAAATCCCCAAGCGCCGATTCGTTCACCTTCACCGTAAGCGTCACACTTCCTGAGCCTCCAGCGGGCACGTCAGGAATGACCCAGGTGACGGTACCACGCCAGTCATAGTTCACGCTGAGTCCATCCGGGAGCTGGCCGTTAGGATCGTAAACGCCGTCATCGGAGGCGTAAACGAAGTCCACACCGGTATCAATCGGATCGACGATCGTGACGTCTGCGGTAACGCTACTATTATTCTGGTAGGTGATTTGGTAAGTGATCTCCTGACCAACAACGACCGTCTGCCCATCTCCAGGTGTGAGCTCTTCCTT
>CANRPV010000143.1 GCA_947632575.1 uncultured Eggerthellaceae bacterium
GGCGCTCCTGCCAGCGCCACGTCGACGGTTTGCCCTTTCGCGCTCGCGTAGATGGTGATCGGCGCGTCGGAGTTATTCTTCAGCTTCAAATCAAGGTCTCCATAGGAGACGGTGGCGTCTAAGCCGATGGGCGCGTAATCGGAAACGATGGAGTGACTATGCCGCTCCACGATCTCCATGTCGGCTTCGATGGCGGCGATGTAAAGCGCGGTGGACACCTGACAGATGCCGCCTCCTTCGCCATCAACGACCGAGCTTCCCATGATGACCGGCGCATCCCGGTAGCCCTTGTCTTCGGTTGTGGGACCGAGCGTGTCGTTAAAGGAGAAGGTCTCCCCTGGTTGAATGACGATTCCATTGATGGCCTCGGTGGCAAGCTTGAGGTTCTCCGCGCGGCTCGCGTTCTCACTCTGGGAAATGGCTTGATAGCTGCTGAGCGTCACCACATCCTCGGAGCCTGGTTCTACCGGGGTGCCTACGGGCGGAAACTCCGGCAGCGCGTCCATCTGCTCCTGGCTCATCCAAAGCACCGGATTGCCAAAATACATGCAAGCCGCCACGGTGATGCCGCAAAGAGCAACTAGCGGAAAACCGGCACGAGACAGGGTTTGCCGGGCATGACTTGGCCGGTCTTTAACCTGTTCAGGCTCTATTTTCGCGTGGTTGGCCAAACTAAGCCATCCTCTCCACCGCATCAAGTTTGATTCGCTCGACCTTCGTCAGCACCTTCGAATTACGCAGCTGCGAAGCCAAAGCCCTAGCTTTCGAACCCTCTTGGGCGCTTACGTAGCAAGCAAGCTCGTCGAACTGGGCTCTGCGAGCATCGCTGGGATTTGGAGCCGATTTAGCCGCTTCGGCGAACAGTCGAGCTGCCACCTGGTAGGAACCCTGGCTCTTAAGGTTTTGGGCCTTAAGTGAGAATTTCTCGAACGCGCTGGGTTTTGGCTCAGGAATTGGTACTGGCTCAGGCTCAGATTCGGGCTCGGGCATGGGCTCGGACACAGGCTCGGGTTCTGACGCGAGCTCAAATATAAGCTCGGGTTCCGGTTTCGGTTCAGGTGCTGGTACTGATTCAGGGACTGGTGCTGATACTGGCGCAGGCTCTGGCTTTGGCACGGGTACTGAAACAGATTCGACTGGCTCTGGCGTGGGCGCAGGCATTTGAGCTGGCTTAGGCAGAAGTTCAGATTGCGACTCGACAATGACCTCCGGTATGGGCTTTGCTTCGGCAACGGACTCGGGCTTGAGTCCCACGATCGGTCCGGTTTTCTGCTCCGACAAAGGTGTTGGCTCAGACATAGGCTCTGCTTTAGGCTTAAGCGCGGGCTCGACGTTCGGCTTCGGCGCAGGCATGGGCGCGGATGCGGGAGCAGGTGCTGGCGCCGGCTGAGGAGCTTCGGCGGCCTTTATCGTCTCTTCGCTTACCCGCGGCTTAACCGGCCCAATAAAATCAGCCGGATCGATGGCCTCCAAAGGCTTACTTCCCTTGGAAACACCATTCATTGCGCGCCCACGGGCAGATGCAAAACTGCCCGCGATCTTCGCGATAAAGGAGCTTTTCTTCGAGGAATCGCTCGTTAAGGAATCGGCCGACACCGTGGGTCTTGCGGCGTCGGTCTTTGCTTCGGCATCCAGATGCCAAGCCGCTTCGCCATCAATCGCTTCAGATTCGGCATCTTTTGTGGAAGCCTCCTTGGAGGAAGCCTCCGATTCTGGTTTCCGGAATCGACCCATCACTATAAAGTAGGTGCCAACGGGGATCACGAAACTCGCCAACGCGAACAATGGCGCCAACCATTGCTGAGACGCAGCTATGGAAACCGCGCAAAAGAGGAGCACGATGCAAGCAAGGGACCCAAAAGCCAAAATCATCGCGCGTCTTTGTTCGCGATGATTAACGGCTAAAGCGGTGGCAAGAAAGCCGATAACCACCACCAACGCCATCAGAACGACACCGAGCCAAGAAGCTTGCATTTCACCTCCTCAAAACCGATTCCAGGAATTGCGGTAGAAGGTAAATTATATACCGCGGAGAAGGTTTAGAGCATGGCGGCCCAAGGCTCTTTGGCCTGCGTCGCCTATTTCGCGCCAATCTCTGACAACCAGGTCAGTAAATGAGTTTTCATAGCCTTGAACTGGTCGGCTGTCATTTTATTGGTGAAGGGATGCTCAAGCATGGTGAAGATATAGCCCTGCTCTAAGGCCAGCTCAAGACTTCGCGGATAAACGAGCTCAAAGATGAAGCAGCAATGGCCGATCACAAAATCAGCAGGATATCGGCGTTGCTCCCGTTGAAGTGTGCGATGTTGATAAAACCCCTCAAGCGCCTCTTGCGACACAGGACTTTCCTGCATTTGAGCTTCAGAAACACCGTAAATGGTCTCAACGGGATCGCAAACGTTAACTCTCAAGATATCGATTTTATCGGCGTCCCGTAGTATTTGACTAAACAGAAGCGTACGGGAATCCATGCCCTCAGGCAGTCGAAAATCGCTATGGTGGGCTATCGCCGTAGAGATGAGATCGTCGCAATCCGCCTCTGTCACAAAATCACGTATGAGCAAATTTGGCCCAAACAAGAGCTCTTGGCTGAGGCGCGCATGATCGACCGTTTTGGCATCCAAAAACGAATCGTAACGTCGTATCTGCTCGAAACGACCGAGATCATGAACGAGCCCACAAAGCCACGCAAGATCGATGTCCTCTTGGGAAAGACCAAGACTTGATGCGATGGCTTCACTGAGGTCGGCAACATGGTAGGTGTGAACGATCTTGAGCCGAATCTTAGGGTTCTGCGAATCGTAGGAAGTAAGAAACTCCTTGAAGGCTTTGAGGGCTTGGGTACGATCGATCACCAGTGGCATCCTTAAACAAAGGCATCCTTAAAAAGGCATTCTTTAACAGGGGCATCCTTTAAAACATTCATTCGACCATGCTAGGAAGTAAACTTATCTTAATCTAAGATGCTTCAAAGAGCAGCCATCCTCTGATGACTTAGGCGAAACGAGAACGTGGAAAAGAGGCAACTGTGGTTATCCGTCCCTACACCGACCAAGATCTCGATACCATGATCATGCTGTGGAATGAGGTGGTCGAAGCCGGCAATGCCTTTCCTCAAACGGAGCCACTCACACGAGATACCGCTGAGACCTTTTTCGCTGAGCAATCTCTAAGCGCTGTCGCCGATGATGGCCAAGTCGTCGGCTTGTACATCTTGCATCCCAACAACGTCGGCCGTTGCGGCCATATCGCCAACGCGAGTTTCGCGGTTGATCAAAAGCTTCGAGGCCACGGCATTGGCCGTCAGCTTGTCAGCGATGCGCTCAGACGGCTTAAGGATTATGGTTTTCGGGGTCTTCAATTTAATGCCGTCGTGAAAAGTAATGAAACCGCCTTAAAACTCTACAAGGATCTGGGTTTTACCTTCATCGGCGTGATTCCCGGAGGTTTTAGAAACAAAGAAGATATCTACGAGGACATTTATATCTTCTACCACGAGGCGCCGGAGGCTTAACGAGCCGGATTACGAGAAGATCCTTACTGCGAATACAGAACTAG
>CANRPV010000144.1 GCA_947632575.1 uncultured Eggerthellaceae bacterium
CCGACTATGAGCATACCCGCCATAACGCCGGCTTTGACGTGATCGATCAGTTAGCTTCCATGCTCTCGGTCAATTATTGGAAGCATGAGTGCGGCTGCCTTGTAGCGCGCGCTACCTGGGATGGTCATAAGCTTCTTTTAGCCAAGCCTCAAAGCTTCATGAACACCTCAGGAGGTCCCGTTCGCCAGCTCATGAACGCTTATGGTATCGATGGATCACAGCTCATCGTCATCCATGACGATCTGGATATCGATGCCGGCAGGCTCAGGATCAAGTTCGGTGGTGGACATGGAGGGCATAACGGTCTCAGGTCCATCGTCGATAAGACCGGGTCGGCGGATTGGTATCGTCTGCGCGTCGGGATCGGAAGACCCCCGGGATCAATGGATCCGGCCGATTATGTGCTCAGCCGACCCAAAGGGGAGGCCGCTGAAACCCATGAGAGCGCTATCGAGCTTGCCGCTCATGCGGTGCTGGCCTTGATCGATGAGGGTCTTGAAGCCGCTCAACGAACCTACAACTAAGCCATGGCGGCCGCTTTTACCACCATAGCTTCGCCGGTCGAAGCGGAAATCGTGGTGAAGAAGAGTCGCTTCATAGCCTATTTGGCTCCAGCGGAAAACGAAGAGGCCGCCTTGTCCGTGCTCGAGGCGCGGCGAGGCGAACATCGCATGGCTCGCCATAATGTCTACGCCTATGTGCTCGCCGATGGCACCATGCGCTATTCTGACGATGGGGAACCCGCTCAGACGGCGGGACGTCCTTGTCTTGATCGACTCTTGGGTAGTGACCTCTCAAATGTGATTGTCGTGGTGACCCGGTATTTCGGAGGGACGTTGCTGGGAACCGGAGGCTTGGTGAGGGCTTATGGTCAGGCCGTCTCCGATGCCGTGGAGAAGGCTCAATTGCTTACGATGCGAACCTGTGTCGATGTGAGCTGTGAACTGCCCTATAAGCTCTACGAACCCGCGACGCGTCTCGCAACACAGCTCCAAGCTCAGATTCTTGACGCCTCATTTGGGGAAACCGTTCGTTTGCGTTTGCGCGTCGAGGCGGAACACGCCGATGAGCTACAAAGACATCTCCAGGAGCTCAGCCATGGGCAGGCCTCTATAGAGGCGAGTGAGCCTTTCGAAGCCCCAATTTAGTTGTAGGTTTTCGCTCGGAGCCTTCGGCACCATGAGATAGCTTGAGCCTTTTAGCTACGCAAATCTTGCGGCTAAGCGATTTCTATCTTGGTCTCTCAAATGAGAAGGCGCCCATGAAACATGGGCGCCTTGAAAATCTTCGAATGTCGAATGTCGAATGTCGAAAGTCGAAAGTCGAAAGTCGAAGGTGATCCAAGCTTCTCTACGCTTGGACGCGGAAGCCGACCTTAAATGTTGGACGGCCGGCGGTTGAACGGAACCAGCGTCTCGGGCAAACCGTCTTTGTAGATCAGCTTGGGCTCGCCTTGGATGAGCGGGCGGAAGTAATCGATGGCCTCTTGAGTGATGCCTTGGTAATCGGGCAGGATCCACTCGGTGGGGAACTGACGAACGTGATTCGCGAACTCGGAAGCCGGAGCGGCAAAGTACTCGGCGTTGTATTCGCCGTCCTTGTCGGCGCGACGAAGACCGATGACCTGGCCGGTGAAGCGCGGATCGGCGGAGCGCATGTGGGCGCTCAAGCCAAGCTCGTAAGCCTCCGCGATGTCGACGGCGCTCTGGCAGAAGTTCGAGGAGCGAGCCGCGCGAGAAAGGTCTTGTACGACGCCACGGGGAACGATGCCGGCGTCAACAATGGTGTGGCGCAACGTGATGGCAGCACCACCGAGCACGGCGTGGGAGAAGCCATCGTTTACCGCGTCACCTGCGGAGATGTATTCGCCTGAGGCGAAGCGGGCGCCTTCGGAAGCGACAATGTAGCACGATCCGGTCTCATCCATCTTCTTCTGCACCTGATGGAGGAAGGCGTCCTTGTCATAGGGAACCTCGGGAAGAATGATGAGGTCCACATCGCCGGTGACGCAGCAGCTTGCGGCCAGCCAACCGGCGTCTCGACCCATGGTCTCCAAAACGAAGACCTCGGGGCGTGTGTAGGCGTCGTAGTCGAGGCGGGTGGCATGGGTCACCTGGCAAGCCAGCTTCGCGGCGCTCGGGAAGCCCGGGCAGTGATCCATCGGCACCAAGTCATTGTCGACGGTCTTCGGGATACCGACGAAGCGCTTCTTTAGGCCGTTTTTCTGAGCCCAAACAGAAAGGGCGTCGACGGTGTCCATCGAGTCGTTGCCGCCGATGTAGAAGAGCACGTCGATGTCGAACTTGTCCATGACCTCAACCAGGCGCAGGTAGTCGGCGTCGTTGCCACGAGAAAGCTTATAACGGCAGGTGCCAAGCGCAGATGAAGGGGTCTGCTTGAGGATGTCGATCTCCCGACCGCTCAGGTCGCTCAGATCATAGAGACGTCCATTGAGCACGCCTTCGATACCATGAATACCGCCGTAAACCTTGCCGTAAACCGGATTCAGCTGGTTACCGCGAATGACGCCGGCAAGACTTCCGTTGATGACCGCGGTAGGTCCGCCAGATTGGGCTACTAGACAATTTCCCATCTTATCCCCTCGTTTTCCTCTAAGTCTCAAAGAGCGCAGCAAATCCTGCGCCCATTACGACGTGGTTAAAACCCATTTATCAGAATTGTATCGGACTCGCAGAGTAAATGACAGTACCCAGCTTTTTGTGTCACAATAGGAAGTTGAAATCAGAGCAGATTACACGTGAGGTTTTCCCCAGCATGGCGTCTCAGTTTAAGGTACGAGCGGCAGATTCGTCGGTAGTAGCGCGTCTGGAAGAGGCGTGCGGGCTTCCGCATTTCGTGGCAGTGACGCTGGCCGCTCGGGGCTTGGAAGACCCCGCTCAAGCTGAACGTTTTCTCAATCCTGATCTCGACCGTGATTGGCGCGATCCCTATGAGATCCCTGGTCTGGAGGCTGTTGCTGACAGACTTATTCAAGCCGTCGACGAACATAAGCATATCGTGGTCTTCGGAGATTTCGATCTCGATGGCATATCGGCCACCACGGTGCTCACGCGTGGTCTCCGCGCCTTGGGCGCGTGCGTCAATCCCTTTATTCCGCGGCGTTTCGAGGAGGGCTATAGCCTCAGCGCGGCGGCCTACGAGCGCCTGAAGCCACTCAATCCGGATCTGATCGTCACCGTCGACTGCGGCATCGCCTGCCGTGATGAGGTGGCCGCCATCGTGGCCGATGGCGTCGAGGTGCTCATCACTGACCACCATGAACCCTCCGACGCGGTGCCTCTGAACGTGCCCGTGGCCGATCCAAAGCTCGATGAGCGTTGCGCCAGTTCCCTTCTAGCCGGGGTGGGCGTGGCCTTGAAATTGGTTCAGATTTTGGGGTCTCGAAAAGGCTATCCGCACCTGTGGCGGCAATACACCGATTTCGCCTGTCTCGGAACGGTGGCGGATCTGATGCCGATGCAAGGCGAAAATCGCGCCCTGGTAAACGATGGCCTCGCGAAGATGAACGAGA
>CANRPV010000145.1 GCA_947632575.1 uncultured Eggerthellaceae bacterium
AAAGAGGATCGGCGTATCTTCAAGGCGCGGGAAACGCTTGAGATCTATGCTCCCATCGCTCATCGCCTGGGCATCAACTCCATCAAATGGGAGTTGGAGGATCTGTCCTTTTTTTATCTCGAGCCCAACAAGTACAAGCAAGTCTCTCGCATGGTGACCGAGTCGCGCGCCGAGCGCGAGAAATATCTCTCGGGAGTCATTGATATCCTGCATAAAGAGATGAGCAAGGTGGCTATCGAAGCTGAGATTGAGGGCAGACCGAAGCATCTCTATTCCATCTATCAGAAGATGTCGAAGAAGGGTAAGGGCTTCTCCGAGATCTATGACCTGATCGCCGTCCGAATCATCGTCAAGACGGTCAAAGATTGCTATTCGGCACTCGGTGCCGTACATACACTCTGGCACCCGATGCCCGGTCGTTTCAAGGACTATATCGCCATGCCGAAGTTCAATCGGTACCAGTCCTTGCACACCACGGTCATAGGGCCGACGGGCAGACCCCTTGAGGTGCAGATTCGTACCGAGGAGATGCACCGGACCGATGAATACGGCGTGGCCGCCCACTGGCGCTATAAGGAGAGCGGCGGCCATGGGGTGGACGACTCTTTCGACCAGCAGCTTGCTTGGCTGCGCCAGATGATCGACTGGTCGGATGAGACCGAGGACTCTCGGGAGTTTTTGAAGTCGCTTAAGATGGATCTGGCGCCCACCGAGGTCTTCGTCTTCACTCCAAAAGGTGAGGTCATGAGCTTGCGTGCCGGAGCGACACCGGTAGATTTCGCCTACGCCATCCACACCGAGGTGGGCAATCATTGCGTCGGCGCCAAGGTGAACGGCTCCATCGTACCGCTTACCTATGAGCTTCAGCTGGGCGATCGTGTGGAAATTCTCACGCAGAAAAGCGCGAGTCCGTCCCGCGACTGGATCAACTTCGTCAAGACTCCGGCGGCGCGCAACAAGATCCGCTCGTTCTTCTCGAAAGCGAGCCGCTCCGACGATCTGCAGGCTGGTCGCGACAAGCTCAACCGAGAGCTGCGCAAACATGGAATAGGTATTTCCAATGCCCAATCTATGAAGGCCATGAAGAGCGTCGCCGAGCATATGGGCTTCAACGACGCTGATGACATGCTCGTCAATATCGGTACCGGCAAGGAAAGCGCTCAGCATGTGGGCAATCGCCTGCTGAAGATCCTGGTGGATCGTGGAAGCGAAGACGCCGAGAAGCCGCAGATTGGTAGCTCCGCGTCATCTACGGGCATCATGCCGCCGATGCTGACCTCCATCAAGCGGCCGAAGAAGCACGAGGCCCACACCTCTCATGGCATCGTGGTCAAGGGTATCGACGACGTGCTGGTGAGACTTTCTCGCTGCTGCAATCCGGTGCCGGGGGATGAGATCATCGGCTTTGTGACGCGAGGACGCGGAGTCTCGGTTCATCGGGCCGATTGCCCCAACGCTCTTGAGCTCGAGAAGTCGCCTGAGCGCATCATCGACGTCTCCTGGGAGGAAGGCGCGCCTTCTCGCAAGACCTCTTATCAGGTGGAGATCTCCATCGAGGCGCTGGATCGCCTGAACCTGCTTTTGGATGTGGCCGGTGTGCTGTCCGACATCGGCGCCAATGTGCTCTCAAGCTCCACCTCGACCCATAGAGACGGCATGGTGGAGATGCGTTTTCTGTTCCAAGTATCGGATTTGACCTCGATCGACCGTGGTTTGAAGCAGCTTTCGGATCTTGAAGGGGTGTTCGACGCCCATCGTATGGTTCCCGGACAAAGCAGCCACAAGAAGTCGAAGGCCATAACTCTTTAGGAAGCGAGGAGACGATCGTCATGGAGACTGAGCTGTTTGAGGTGGATGGCCTCTGCGTTGACGTGCAATATCTGGTGTTGGGTCCGCTTTTTACCAACGTGTACATCATTTCCGATGGCACGGGTACCTTTGTGGTGGATCCGGCGGATAGTCCCGATGTGATCATGCAAGCTTTGGGGGATCGCAAGCTCGATGCCATCATTTTGACCCACTATCACAACGATCACACCGGCGCCTTGCGCGCTTTGAGGGATCGGACAGGCGCGCGGGTTATCGCTTCTGCCATCGATGCTCCCTCTATCGAAGACCCGAGCCCTCTCGGCATCACGATGGTGTCCGATCCGTGCCCGGTGGATGAGCGGGTCGAAAACGGCGACATCATCACCATCGGTTCCATGGAATGGAAAGTGGTGAACACCCCTGGTCATACCCCGGGAAGTATCTGCCTTTATCTGATACCACAGTTCGGCAATCACGCTGATGGCAGACCGGTGCTCATTTCTGGCGACACCCTTTTCGCGGGCAACGTCGGTCGTACCGATTTCCCCGGTGGGTCGCTTCTTGAAATGCGCGATTCCATCAAGCGTTTGGCTCGCCTCCCTGATGACGTGGTGGTTTTGCCTGGCCATGAGGATCTGACGACGATCCGCGCCGAACGCAGGCGCGTATTCGCTCTTTTCGGACTGGAACCAGAATCCGAAAACTAACGCTAAGTGTCTGTGCAATTACTGTTAATCGAGTAAACTTGCGTCTGAAGCTTTCGTGGCAAACTAAAAGAGGAGAGGCTTCTTGATGAATCTGTCGAAAGGATCCTTGTGGCCATAGATTGGACACTTTTCCTTTCTGAGCTGACGTCGAATCCCGTCTTGGTGGCGGTTACGCTTCTCAACATCGGGGTCATTGTCGTTAATGGCGCCACTGATGCACCCAATGCCATCGCAACGGTGGTATCGACTCGGTGCATGAGCGCTCGAGCCGCCATTGTTATGGCTGCTATCTGCAACTTCTTAGGCTTACTTCTTATCACCTTGGTGTCAGCCGCCGTCGCCGACACCATCTTTGGCATGGTGGATTTCGGCGGCAATGCGGAACAGGCAATTATCGCGCTGATGGCGGCTATGGTCGCCATTATCGTTTGGGGAGGCGTTGCCTGGTTCTTCGGTATTCCCACCAGCCAGTCCCATTCGCTGATCGCCGGTCTGACCGGTGCCGCCATCGCCGTACAGGGCGGCCTTGCGGGTGTGAACATGGCCGAGTGGGTGAAGGTCATCTACGGCATCGTGCTCTCCACCTTCCTTGGCTTCGCCTCAGGCTGGTTGGTGTCTCGTCTTGTGATGGAGCTCTTCCAAAAAGCCGACCGGGTCAAGGCTGATCACTTCTTCCGTTGGGCTCAGATCTTTGCTGGCGCCGGTGTCGCCTTTATGCACGGGGCGCAAGACGGACAGAAATTCATGAGCATCTTCGTGTTGGCCATTACGCTCGCCGCTGGTCTTGCCGTGGATGTGGATTCAATGGTGCTTCCCGTCTGGCTTATGGTCTTTTGCGCCCTCAATATGGGCATTGGCACCGCCGTCGGTGGTAAGCGCATCATCAAAAGCGTCGGCATGGACATGGTGAAGCTTGAGAAGCATCAGGGCTTTGCCGCCAGCCTCGCCGCGACGGTCTGTCTGGTGATCGCGACGTTTTGGGGTCTGCCCGTCTCGACAAC
>CANRPV010000146.1 GCA_947632575.1 uncultured Eggerthellaceae bacterium
AAGCATGGTCCTCGTAAGTTGAGCGTCATCGGTATGGGCTTGCTCACGTTGACCACCTGTGCTTTTGCTATGCTCAACTTCGACACCTCGCTTGTTTTGCTGGCCTGTTTCTATGTGGCCCGCATGGTGGCGATGACCCTGGTCAACATGCCAGTCACCACCTGGGGCATGAACGCCCTCGACACCAAGCTCCTAAACCATGGTACCTCGGTCAACAACACGCTGCGTCAAGTGGCGGGATCGTTGGGAACAGCCATTATCATCTCGGTGTCCACCATCACCCAAAACCTAGCCACCCCCACCATGGGCGAAGCGCCGGCCATGCTCCTCGGCATCAATCTGGCCTTTGCCACCTGCGCCGGCCTCTGCCTCATCGGCTTCATCCTCACGCTCACGATGGTGAAGGACAAGCCTGGCGAGGATCGAGCCAAGGACACCGAGGGTGCTCACAAGAATCTGCTGCAGTCCATCATGAAGACCGACGTCTTCTCGCTGCCTGAGACCGCCACCGTGGCCGACGCCATGAAGCTCTTCGTCGGAAGCCACATCAGCGCCGCGCCCATCGTCAACGATCAAAACGAGGCCGTGGGCTTCATCTCCGACGGCGATATCCTCAAGCGGCTTTCTCCTCAAAGCCGTTCTTTCGTAGACCCGATCCTTATGATCATGAATTCCGTCAATGACCAGCGCGGTTACGATGAGCGTCTCGAAGATCTGATGAACGTCAAGGTGATAGAGATCGGCGCACGCCACTCCATCGGCGTGAGCATCCACGACAGCCTGCCGGATGTCTGTAAAGTGCTGGCCGACAACCACCTCAAGAAGGTTCCCGTGCTGGAGGATGGCAAGATCGTCGGCATCATCAATCGAAGCGACATCACCCAGTACTCCATGGAGGCCTACCTCAAGGGTCGTCCCTCCGACGCGGTCTATTGCGAACCTGACGATGAGACCAACCCTCTTGAGATGAACGGATCAGAGCAAGCGAACGCGTCGCTTCAGGCGGCCAAAGACGCTCTCTCGGAACCTAAAGAATCCTAGAGCGCGACATCATCCTAGAGCGTAACATCAAAGGTCTGCTCTCAGGCGAGGTTTGATGTTTGCGGCCAGGCCTATCGCCTAGCTCTGCGACTAGCATGACCAAAGGTTCCAAAGGTTCTTGGGAGTAAAAAGAGGAGAAAAAACGAGGCGATCGGTTTTTCCGATCGCCTCTTATTGTTGGCCCCATGAATCCGATGCTTTCGTCGTACGGCACTAGTACGTTGGAAACTGGTGTGACGGATTGATTTAACGAATAGCTATGGGGCTTGGGAGATCCTCTCTTGAAAGTCTACGGGGTGTCTGGTTATACGGTACCGAAATCGGCGCCGTAGGATTGCGCTTCTCTCGCTGGCTGGGTCCATCGCCAAGTTCCACCCGCTCCACAAGAGCCAAATCCACGGCGGACTTGTTGAGGTCGCAGCCGATGCCGGTCTCATAGCCGGATTCGTTTAAGCTCATGTGGCCCTTGGTGGTCGCATAGGGAGGCGTCGTCAGGCTGGTGGTCAGATAGCGGGAAGTGCCACCGATATCGCCGGGGACGATGATGCCGGGCAAGGTCTGGAACGCGGCATGGATACGTCGGGAACTGCCGGTATCATAGGTGCCGCCCATCCACACCTCCTTGCCCTTGGCGATAGCCTCGGACACGAAGTTGAGGGCTTTCTCGACTCCGCCGAATTTACCGATCTTTATGGATATCAGCCGCAACTCGGGATAACGGAGCAGATCCCATGCCTCACGATTGTTGCGATAGGACTCGTCGATGCAAAGCGGCGTCGCCATGGATTGCTGCAACTCGCTGAGCCAACGGTAGGCGTCGTGATGGTTGCGACTTCCCATGGCCTTAAGATCAAGGGGTTCCTCGATCCAGGCGATATCAAGCGCGTCATAAGCGCGCAGCTCATCAGCCTCATAGGGCGTGAAGCTCTGATTCGCATCGAGCGTTATGAGCAGCTGCGGGAACGCCGCACGGATAGCTTGAACACAACTGAGGCCTTGACCAGGCCGTATCTTAAGTTTGACGCGGCTGTAGCCTGCGTCGATGCAGGAGCGGACGGTCTCAACGGTATCGATGGGAGTCCCCAGACCCACGACGGCACCCGCGGCCACAAGTCGATGGGACGGCTCATCATTGGACTCGTAGGGAAGCGGTCGGCCAACGATGTGGGCGTATTCCTGACCCAGCACACACCAGAAAGGCTGCCCCAGAACCTTGGCATAAAGATCCCAAAGGGCCATTTCCACGGCGGCGCAGGCAAAGGGATGTTCGACGAGAGAAGGATCAGACCTCAAATAGCGGGCCAGATCCCGAGGATGATGAAGCTCAGCGGAGCGAACGAGAGGGATGAGCTTCTGCTCGAGACAATACATTTCATCTTCGAGTCTCAGCCCATCATCAGCGTAAGCCAATGGCAGCGTGCACTCCCCGAGGCCAAAACGATTCGTGTGATCCATTATCCGCAGGAGCAGAGATTCTTGGTGCGTGAGATAGCTCCGTGCGGTTACAAAGGGCTTTTTGAGTGGCGCCTTCACCTTATAGATAATGGCACGCTCCACGTTGAGAGAGACCATCGGAACAAGCGGCGAAGATGACCGCGCCGTAACACCCTGGATGCCTTGGACGGGTTGATTTCCTTGAATGTTTTGTGCGGCTAGGATTGGCTCTGCAACTTTTACGGCAGCTCCCTCAACACCGGCAGAGACGGCAGAAGCCTGTGCGGAAGCACGCTCAAAGGAAGCCTGATCAAGCGCACTTTCAGATTGCCGCAGCTTGGAGTCCACACGATCCTTGAGATAAAGCTTACCATCATAGAGAGCCGCACGAACTCCCGGCAAGAAGCATCCATCGACGGTAAATGCCGCTTGGCCATTCAAATAACCTTCGAAGTTGGCGGGGCCTCGCACCGCAAGACTGCCAAAGCCCTGCTCATCGGGATCAACGATGCGCGCCACATTGCCCGGCAAGAGATCCAGACCTCCGTCGAAGTTCTTCGTAAGAGCTGAGACGGCCACCAAACCAGCCATCTCCACCCGAGAGAAGCCGACGAAAAGCTTCACGTTTCGCCGAGAAGCTTGATCGAGAAGTGCCGGATCAGGTCGATCACTGGCAAGGAAGACAGACTCATAACCTGCTAGAGCCGATCTTCCATCATTCTTCAAAAGGGCGTCTAACTGGCTGTCATTGAGCACCAGATGACTCACGTCACCAAGCACCGCATCCCACAGAACGCGGTTGGCGTCGAAACGCTCATATACACGAACAGAAGCGCCCTTGAGCACCGCCCGTATAAATGCTTGAAGCCCCTCGATCTGGGTAAATGGCACTAAGAGTTGCCAGCGCGCCGAACGATTGTGGTCATCGACGTAACTAGCCGCATGGGCGACCGCTGTCAGCTGCCGCCAACGATAGGCGACCGCTTTAGACTTTTCCCGATCGGCAGATGTGAACAGTATGACAGC
>CANRPV010000147.1 GCA_947632575.1 uncultured Eggerthellaceae bacterium
CCACCGAGGGCAAGATCTATGTGGCTGACGAGGATCTCACCACGATGCGCAACTGGCGCGTGCCTTACCTGCGCCGCAACATCGGCTGCGTGTTCCAAGACTTCAAGCTCCTGCCCAATAAGACGGTGTTTGAAAACGTGGCCTTTGCTCTGGAGGTTATCGGCAAAAGCCGCCATGTGATTAAGACCCAGGTCCCTGACGTACTCAGGCTTGTCGGTTTGGCGGAAATGCTCAATCAGCTGCCCGATCAGCTCTCAGGCGGCGAGCAGCAGAGAGTCTCTATCGCCCGCGCCATCGTCAATCGCCCGCCGCTGCTTATCTGCGATGAGCCCACGGGAAATCTGGATCCTCAGACCTCGCGCGGCATTATGGATCTGCTCGAGCGAATCAACCGTACGGGAACTACCGTGCTGGTGGCCACCCACGATCGCGAGATGGTTGACAACATGCGTAGGCGCGTTATTGCCCTTGACCGCGGTCATCTGACTCGTGACCAGGACAGGGGGGTGTACGGTTTCGATGTCTAGTTTCATTTACTTCATCAAGGAGTCTTTGCAGGGCTTTACCCGCAATTTCTCTACGGCTTTCGGTTCTATCATTACGATCTTTCTCTCGCTGATGATTATCGGTGTGTTCCTCGTGGGCGGAAGTATCATCAACACCTTGGTCTCATCCATCGAAAACGAGGTTACGATCACTGCCTATGTGGCCGATAACGCCACGCAGAACAACATCAATCAGATGATGGATCGCATCCGGTCCATGGAGGGCGTCCAGAACGTTTCGTTTACCACCAAGGAACAGGCTCTGATCAACTTCCAGGGCACCATGGCGAACCCGGAGATCATCGAGCAGCTGGATGGGGAAAATCCTCTTCCCGCCTCGATCGATATCGAGCTCTCCGATCCTCAGATGGTTGAGACCGTCGCCAATGAGATCATCGAGACGACGCTGTATCGGAGCATCACGGATAATCCGTCGGATCCGGGTGAGGCCGTCAAGTATGGTCAGCAGACCGTCGATCGTCTCTTCACGCTCACCAACTACGTGCGCTACATCGGCTTTGCGCTGATCATCATCCTGATTTTCATCGCGCTTGTGTTCATCAACAACACCATTCGCCTGGCGATTCTTGCTCGGCGTCGTGAGATATCCATCATGCGGCTCGTCGGTGCCTCTAACGGGTTTATCCGTGGGCCGTTTTTGATGGAAGGCGCTATCCATGCGCTGATCGGGTCTCTGCTCGCCGTGTTGGTGATCCAGCTGCTGCGCAGCTTCGCGCTGCCTCAGATCCAAGGAGCCTTGTCCTTCCTGAATCTCGACGTGCCCAACGGTACCTATCTGCTGATTTACTTGGCGTTGGTGGTCGCGGGTTTGGTGATCGGCCTTATCGGTTCGGCCTTCGCCATGAGGCGCTATCTTAAAGTCTAGGCTTAGGGCCTCGGATCTCAAGGTGTCGATGAGGCGACTTCTATGGGCGAAGACGGGAAGCGAAATCTCAAACCCTATCGCATGATGATGGCGGCGAACCGTCAGGAATCCCTGCGTAAACGGCGTATCGCCATCGCGTTGGGCGCCCTGCTTATCGCCGCCGCTGGCATCGTCATCGGTTTTTTGATTCGCAGCCAGACCCAGTGGATGGCTTCTTTGGGGTTTCCCGTGACTTCGGATGGCATAGTGAGCTCCGAGGGTGCGGCGAATTCTCAGTCTGTCTATGAATCCATCGGCGCCCGGGTAGATGAGGTGCAATCCGTTTTAGCCGAGAACAGCCTGGATGATTACAACCTGTCTGAGGCGACCAACAGCATGCTGACCGATCTCATGGCCTCAACGGGTGATCCTTATGCGGCTTATTACAATCCCGAGCGCTACAGCAATTATGTGAAAGAGGCCTCTCAGAACACCTACAGTGGGGTCGGGGTGCTGTTTGCCGATTATGATGGCAGGGCTTATGCCGCCGATGTTTTTGAGGGTTCCGAGGCTCAGGCCAAGGGCGTTTCTCAGGGAGATTATGTGGTCTCCATCGATGGCGACAGCAGCCGCGTTTGGTCGATGCGCGAGGTGTTGAACTATCTGAATAACCGAGATGGTGAGCAGGTAGTCATCACCTGGATGCACCCATCGAATCTCGGGGCGACTACCGGCGAAGAGTTCACCACAAACCTTACCTGCGAAAACTACGATATAGCCAATGTGACCACCGAGCTTCTGGAAAACGTGGGCTATATTCGCGTGCGCCAAATCACTCAAAACGCCGCTTCGCTGGTGAGTCAAGCCGTGGTGGAGCTAGGAAATCAAGGGGCGGTCGCCTTCGTGCTTGACCTCCGGGATAATCCGGGCGGTTATCTGACCCAGGCCGTGGACATCGCGAGTCTGTTCATCAACAGTGGTGTTATCGTTGAGATTGAAACCAAAGACGGAGTCACGGCTCGCAACGCAACCGGTGCGAGCATTACCAGCCAACCACTCGTGGTTATCGTGAATAACTACACCTCTGCAGCGGCGGAGGTTTTGGCGGCGGCTCTCCAAGACAATCAAAGGGCTCAATTGGTCGGTCAAACCACCCAGGGTAAAGGCTCGGTGCAGGTCTTGAGGGAGCTTACCTTCGGAGGTGCCATACGCTACACCGCAGCCTACTATTTGACGCCCCTCGGCCGCAACTTTAACGGTTCGGGCATCGTTCCCAATGTGGTGGTGACCAACAGTGTTGAAAGTGTCGATACCCAACAAGTCGTAGCGGTCGACATGGCCCGTTCTCTCATTAACGCGTCGTAGGTTTTATTTCGTCGTGGCTTATTCGAAGAAGCATCGACGACGTCCCGCGCGGGCTAATCCCCGTGGTGTGCTTTCGGTCAATCTTCGTGGCTACGGTTTCGTGCAAACGGCTGAGGGTGAATTATTCGTTCCGTCTTCGGCCATGAATGGGGCTTTCGACGGGGATTTGGTAGAGGTGGCTATAAGCCATCCTCGCTCTTCTGTAAAGCAGCGTCACCAAAGAGGGGGAGCCTCTCATCCGGGTGACAAACCGGTGGCACGGGTTCTTCGGGTCTTGGATCGAGCGCACGATAGTCTTATCGGTCGCTATGAGGTGGCCGATCCCTTTGGTGTCGTCGTGCCTGAAGATCCGCGTATTCCCTATGACGTCTTCACTCTGCGCGCCGAACACCCCGAGATCGAGGATGGCACATTGGTGCGGGTGGCTATCACTCAGTTTCCCTCGCGCAAAACTGCTGCGACAGGCACGATCGAGGAAGTCATCGGAAAGCCTGATGATCCCTCTATCGGCATCGATGTAATCGTCGCGCGGCATAAGCTCGAGACGCGCTTTTCCGATGAGGCAGTACGCCAGGCGCAGGAGGCTCGACTTGATGAGGACGAGGCTCTGTTAAAAGGCTACCGTGATTTAAGGGATCGCTACATTATCACCATTGACCCGCCTGACGCTAAAGACTTCGACGATGCGGTCTCACTTGATGCTGTCGATT
>CANRPV010000148.1 GCA_947632575.1 uncultured Eggerthellaceae bacterium
TCCATGATGGAGCGGATGCGAGCCATGTATTCGGCCCGGGCATCGTTGGATCCACTCTTTCCGCGGGCTCCGGTGTACTTGTTGAAGACGAGACCCTTGCCTAAAAATGCCGTGTTCTTCTCCTCGTAGACCCCGGCGTAGCTGGGGTCGAAGCCGGCTGATACGTCAGAGGAAAGCATCGAGGACGCCGACAGACAACGTCGCAGCGCTAAGGGAGAGTCGACCCCGGACAGCGCGAAGATCTCCGCGAGCGTATTCTCGAAGAAACGCGAGGTCATCCCGCTTGCTCCAACGCTTCCGATCTCTTCTTTATCCACCAAGATGGTGACCGCGGTGCGCTCGAGAGTCTCCGAGGCGAGAGCCAGCTGAGCCACCAGAGAGGTGTAGGCGCAAACCCTGTCATCTTGGCCGTAACCCAAGATCATCGAGCGATCAAAGCCAAGTTCCCGCGCTTTGCCCGCCGGAACCACCTCAAGCTCGGCGGAGAGGAAATCCTCCTCGTCGAGGTCGTAGCGCTCCTTTAGCCATTGCAGCATGCGTGCTTTGACCGTGTCCTTCTTGTCCTTGGAATCCTTTGGGTCTTTGGAGTCCCCGGAGCCATCGGAGTCTTCCAAATCCTCCAAATCTTCTGAACCCTCAGAACCCTCAGAGTCCTCAAAGGCTCGTGCGGGCTCATTGCCGATGAGCACATCGAGGCTTTCCCCTTCTACAAAGGCCGAGGCCTTCTTCTCCATCTGTTCGGAGGCCAGGTGAGGTAAAAGATCGGTGATGCAGAAGACCGGATCATCCTCAGCCTCCCCGATGGTTATCTCCACGATGGTGCCGTCGGATTTAGCCACGACGCCGTGGATGGCTAAAGGCAAAGCAAGCCATTGATACTTCTTGATCCCGCCGTAGTAATGGGTGTCCAAAAATGCGAAGCCTTGGGATTCGTAGAGGGGATTTTGCTTGAGATCCAAGCGTGGTGAGTCGATATGGGCTCCCAAGATGTTTAAGCCACGCTCAAGTGGGGCGCTCCCCAGCTGTATCAGCATCAAGGCTTTGCCCTGGGCGTGGGCCCAGATTTTATCGCCAGGCTTAAGCGTGGACCCTGAGGTTATGAGAGTCTCAAGTGGCTGGTAGCCGAAGCTTTCGGCCAGTTCGATGGCGCTTTTGGCGCACTCGCGCTCGGTTTTGTTCTGGGAGATGAAATCGATGTAGCTGGCGGCGAGGGCCTCAAGCTCCGCCTTGGCTTCGGCATCGTACTTTTTCCAGGCGACTTCTCGTTCCATGATACTCCTTTACCGGTAAGGGTCCGTAAGTATTTGTAAGGGGGCCTTACGGCCGACCATCATCATGCCGTAGAGAAAACGGCATTTAGCATTCTTGTGCTGTATTTTAGCCAAGACGTCGAATCTGAGAAGAAATCTTTGAATTGAACCTATAATTGAGCCGCTCCGTAAAAATCAAGAGAGCAAAGAGAGAGAAGGAGAGGTCATGAAAGTACGCGACGTTATGCCTACCGTTGAGAATACCCACAATTTTGATATTGTTCCCGATAGTCATACCCAGGTGGGAACCACCCTTGAGAACCTGAAGGCCGCTGTCATCGGCGAGACCGGCGCCTCCGCCAAATATGCCGCTTTCGCCAAGGCCGCTCGCGAGCAGGGCTATGAGCAGATCGCTCGTCAGTTCGAGGCCACTTCCGCCGCCGAGCAGATCCATATCGGTCTTGAGGCTGGTCTGATCGCTCAGGAAGAGCCGGACTACGTAAAGCCCGAGCCTCCCGATATGTCAGGTGCCGCCACCGACGTGAACCTGATCTCCGGTGCTCTCGGTGAGATCTATGAGACCTCCGATATGTATCCTTCCTTTATCAAGAAGGCCCAGGAAGAGGGCAACGCCAAGGCTGTTCAGGTGTTCTCTCGCGCAAAGCTCGCCGAGGCTGTTCATGCTGAGCTTTATCTGGAGTCCTACAACAACATCGACGCTCCCGACGACGACGCCTATTATCTGTGCCCGGTCTGCGGTTACATCCACAAGGGCGATGACTTCGAGAAATGCCCCATCTGCTTCATGCCGAAGGACAAATTCCGTAAGTTTTAATCCCTTACGGAAGAGCTGATGTAAGGCTGAGAGGACGTTATGAAGCAGTACAACCCCCATGAGATCGAACCGCGCCTTCAGGCTCAATGGGAAAAGGATGGCGCCAATCGGGTAGATGAGACATCGGATCGCCCTAAACGATACGTGCTTGAGATGTTTCCCTACCCTTCCGGCGATATCCATATGGGTCATGTGCGTAACTACACTATCGGAGACGTGATCGCCCGCTATTCCAAGATGCGCGGCTTTAACGTGCTTCACCCCATGGGGTGGGACGCTTTTGGACTCCCGGCCGAGAACGCGGCTATTAAGCATCACAGCCATCCAGCGAAGTGGACCTATCAAAACATCGATACCCAAAAAGCCAGTTTCTGCCGTATGGGATTTTCCTATGACTGGGACCGTAAGGTAGTGGCTTGTGATCCGGAGTACTATCGCTGGGGTCAGTGGATCTTTTTGAAATTCTGGGAGCGGGGACTTGTCGAACGGCGCGAGTCCCCGGTGAACTGGTGTCCTGACTGCGGCACCGTGCTCGCCAACGAGCAAGTCATCGAAGGTCGTTGCTGGCGCTGCCACCATGAGGTGGAAAAGCGCGATCTTACGCAGTGGTACTTCAAAATCACCGATTATGCCCAGCAGCTCCTCGACGATCTGGACAAGCTGACAGGCTGGCCCGAGCGCGTCAAGCAGCAGCAGGCAAACTGGATCGGACGATCCGAGGGCGCGGAAGTGGACTTCGTCCTTTTGCCGGCTGAATGGGAACAGGATGCGGGTAAATCTGCGGGGGATGCCGCAGATGAGGCCGAAGGCAAAGCCGAAGGTGAAGAGGTCATAACGGTATTCACCACGCGTGCTGACACCTTATTTGGCTGCTCGTTCTTCGTGCTGGCTCCCGAGTACAAGGGTCTTATCGATTTGGTGCGCGGAAGCGAATATGAGGCCGACGTGCTGGCAGTCATCGAAGCCGCCAGCAAGGTGACCGCCGTAGAGCGCGCCCAGGGTGATCGGGAAAAGCATGGGGCGTTCACCGGGCGCTATGTGGTCAACCCCATCAACGGGGAGCCGGTGCCCGTCTGGGTCGCCGACTATGTGGTCGCCGACTATGGCACTGGTGCCGTCATGGCCGTCCCCTGTGGTGACCAGCGTGACTTCGAATTCGCGCGCAAATATGATCTGCCGATCATTCCCATCATTTTGCCCGAGGATGATCCGCTCTATCCCGAGCTCAAGGATCAGCAAGGGCGCGTAGTGACCGAGGTGGATTGGCCGGAGGCCTACGCTGCTGAGGGTATTCTCGTTCAATCGGGTCCTTATACGGGACTCGTGGGCGGCAAGCATTCTGCCGGCGAAGAGGCTGTGGTGGGTGCTCTGGAATCTATGGGTCGTGGCCGCCGC
>CANRPV010000149.1 GCA_947632575.1 uncultured Eggerthellaceae bacterium
AGCGATTATTTACAAAGTGTTGTTTCGTTTCCGTCGTTTTCATCAGCCCTCGAACGCGAAGCCGTTGGCGTGACCATGAAAAACCTGAATGCCAAAATCATTGGTCAAGCAAAAGTCGTTCTTCCTTCGCTCGACCTGCAGCAACGATTCGCAAGTTTCGTTGCTAAAGTCGACAAATCGCGGTTTAGCGGTCATGCCCTTTTTCTTCTTCAACGCACTGAAATGATATTTGATTCTTGAAAAAAGAGCCTTGCCATGAAGATTGAAGCCTTATTTAGTACATGCTATGGACGATACTAATAAGGACCCCACGATATCCTGCTCATATCGTCAATTGAAGAACAATGCCAAAATGGCAAATTATTTCAATAGGATCATTCGGATAAGGAGAAGCCATGCACATAAAGCGAGATCTTTATCTGAGTGAACTTGTAGACCGTATGCATAACGAGATGATAGAAGTGATTACCGGCATACGGAGATGCGGCAAAACCTGTCTGCTCTTTGATGTCTTTATCCCTATTTGCGAGAGATGGGTGTAAAGGATGAATGCATCGTCGAAGTTGCCTTCAATGATGAAAGGAGGACCGACGCGCAAAAGAGGGATTGTCACGATGAGCATCTATGACTTTCTGACGAATCCGAACTCTTTATTACTTTAGTTACTTGACGACTGAAGCTTTGCGGCGTGCGTGATCTTGGCATATCAACAGATACGGCCTAGAGGTCGATTTCCTCGTAGGTTATGCCAAACTTCGCTTCCATCACGGCAAAAAACTCTTTAGGCGATATCGCTGGAATACGGGAGTTTTTAAAGCCTTCGCTATCACGAGTAATCAGATAATCGGCTCTAACGCGGGAGGCGCATGTTGCGATTAGGTAGTCCTCCAAATCAGGCCATCCAGATTCAAATCCTGGAAGGAGCTCATCAGAAGGAGACGATGCCACGTTTATGAAACGAAGACTCTTCTCCATCATGGATCTCAATACGTCAATCGGTAGAGCGTCTCTCAAAATGTATTCGGCATCGATGAATGACTGGATAGAACACCAGAGTTCAATATCACCAATCAGCGACGCAACCCGCAGCTGTACTGCCTCTTTAAAAAACGGCTTACGCCGCGAAAGATAGTCGATAAGAATATTGGTATCAAGAAAGAGCTTCATAGGACGCCTTTAAGCCTTCTTGAAGCAGCTGATCGTAAGATTTCTCACCAAAATAATATTCCGGAACAGGAAAAGTGGTTTCCTCGATATTCGTACATAACTTTGCAACTTGAGATTTGGAGAGTTTCCGCGGCCCGGCAGAAAAACTGGGAGATGCTTTTGGAAGCTCTTTTGTTTGGAGAAACACTTCATAAGCGCTATTGATGAGCTCGGTCGGCGTCGATCCGATCTTTTGCAGTTGCCTATGAACTTGATCCCGTAGCTCAGTCGGTACACGTGCAGATACCATCGGATCCATAGTTAACTCCCCCAAGCGGTTCCTAGCATCAGGAAACAAAACTAGGCGCGAAGTTTTGTCATACTGTATGACGATTATACCATGAACGGAAAACCACTTGTGAGACATAACCTTCTCATCAAGGTCGAAAGTCTCGCTTGTTGATTACGCGTACGCTCTATGGCTTTATCGAGAAGTGCGAGCCCAGAGAAGTAACCATCCACACGAAACAGCTTAGTGTGGATGGTTACGTTAGTGTGGATTTTTATATTAATGTGACTGGTCATATTAGTGTGCATGGTTACGCCTCTCTGAAATGTGTCAACAGTTCTTAAATTCTTAGCTCCAGCGGACTGTTACACTATCCCTGAGCAAGAGAGAGGAGAACGATGGACGAATTATTTATTACCGATTTAGAACTAACCCAAGATGAGAAATCAGCGTACCTTAAGATGGGCAAAGAGCGTCTCGGGGACAATCTCAAAGCCATAGAGATCAAATCCACGGATGACCCGGAGATGATCGACATTCGATTTGTACCCAATGTCGTGCGACCCTTCGAGCGCATCCGCCGTATAACCGGCTACCTCGTAGGCACGCTCGATCGTTTCAACGATGCTAAGAGGGCTGAGGAAGCCGACAGAGTGAAGCATCAGATCTAAAAAAAGCTGTTAGACCGTGACCGTACGCTACAAAGTTATAGAGTTATAGAGTTATAAAGACATAAAGTTAGAGTTATAGGGCTACAGAACTACAGAGTTACAGATGTTGCAGAGCAAAAGACCCCGGTGCAAGCGCCGGGGTCTTTATTCTTCTCTAACTCTGAAATGCCGCTAGCTCCTAGGACACTTCAGCCTTACCGCTCGTTCCGTCACTTGCGGTCGTGTTTGCGCTCGTAATCTGACCAGATTTGTTGGTGGTAACCTCAACTGTTACCGTAGCATCTCCGCCATCCGGATCATCGACCGTAGCGCAGGTGAAGACGATTGTCTGGGTTCCCTCAGCATCGCCCG
The DNA here is from genome assembly GCA_947632575.1 of uncultured Eggerthellaceae bacterium. Classification (GTDB taxonomy): domain Bacteria; phylum Actinomycetota; class Coriobacteriia; order Coriobacteriales; family Eggerthellaceae; genus CANRPV01. Next base: position 2,458 of record CANRPV010000149.1, read on the forward strand.
TGAACGTGAACTCATCGTACTCAACGCCCTCTTGCTGAATCTGATGCTCAACGCCATCCTCGTTAAGGCCAGTGCCTTCCATCGCGACGGTCCAATCGTGGCCATCGCCATGATGACTGTAGAGATCCACCGTCAGCGTCGCACCATCAATGTCGACCGAGCCGACACCAAAGCTATAGCCCGCTTTTCCTAATGATTCGGGCTCAGAAGCGGCACAGCCGCAAAGCAACGCCAGCACCAACACCAGCATTGCAACGAGAAGCCCAACATAACCCGTAGTTCTTTTAGAGGTTGTCATTTGCTCCATACCCCAGCTCCTCCTCACCTGATACGGTCAACCTCGGATCGCCCGATCATCTTGAACTAATCCTTGAACGAGCGCCTGTCCGAATTACTATACAAACAAAAGGGGCGAAATTGCACCTCAACATGCTAAAAGACTGCTTTTAGGCTATTTAATGACAACATAGGTCTATTCGCCTTTGAGGCGATTGGGCAGAACCCTCATGACAAGAGGGCCCCTATGAGATTTGGGATATGAGATTTGGGCCTTTTTTACTTGTTCGCCGTGCTGTTGTCGTCCATGGCCTTTTCAGTAATGCGACGATCAATGAGATGCTTTAAGACTACGAAAATAGCCACGAGCTCATCCCTATGACTCTCGTCGAAAACTTCCAGATCATAGGCGCCATGGAGCGTCACAATCTCGCGCTGGGCCTTGGCGAGCAGGTTACCCGTTGCGTTGTCTACCACGTCGAAATCGAAATCAAAGATATCGCCACGAAGTTGCCAATTAAGCTCAGGGATATCGATCACATCGTTAAGACGCAAAAGCTCAGTTGATAGCTGGAAACTCTGTCCATCAGCCATGTCCACAAAATAAATGTTGTGAAGAGAAAGCATCTTAGCGTGGATTTCCGCAACCTTGTTGCCCTCGGCATCGGTAATGTGTGTGGTGTCGTGAACGCTGATTGCGTTCGATTTGACGTGATAGAGCTCCTCGTTGTT
>CANRPV010000150.1 GCA_947632575.1 uncultured Eggerthellaceae bacterium
CCCTTCCCTTTAAGTGGCAAGAGGTACTCGCAGAGCAGTCCGTGTACTCCTTTACGCAAGGACATTACACGATTTGCTGTTGCACTCGATGATATCAGTGCTACCGAATGGCGGGATTCCCCCCATCGGCGCCATCGCCGCATCCAGGTTGCACTCGATGATATCAGTGCTACCGAATGGCGGATAAAGTGCATCGTAGAATTACTAATGCTCTTTAGTTGCACTCGATGATATCAGTGCTACCGAATGGCGGTTTTATGCGGCGAGACTCATCGAAGAAAAAGCCCGAGGTTGCACTCGATGATATCAGTGCTACCGAATGGCGGTGGATCGATGCTCCGATGAAGGCAACGACCATCTCGCGTTGCACTCGATGATATCAGTGCTACCGAATGGCGGCCCGCCGTAATTCACAGAAAGCGCCCCGCCGCACACGCCGTTGCACTCGATGATATCAGTGCTACCGAATGGCGGATCTGCTCCGGCATCGTCTGCCACTTCTTATTGCTCGTTGCACTCGATGATATCAGTGCTACCGAATGGCGGCCCTTCATGCGCACGCGCTGGCGCGCCGTCGTGCGGTTGCACTCGATGATATCAGTGCTACCGAATGGCGGCAAAAACCTTTCAAACCATTTACGATTTCCGATTTGTTGCACTCGATGATATCAGTGCTACCGAATGGCGGCAAAAACCTTTCAAACCATTTACGATTTCCGATTTGTTGCACTCGATGATATCAGTGCTACCGAATGGCGGAATAATCCGCGCACGCTCAGCAGCGTGTTTGCAGTTGCACTCGATGATATCAGTGCTACCGAATGGCGGGAAAATTTCCCATGTATTCCGCCATTCCTCTCTCTCTGTTGCACTCGATGATATCAGTGCTACCGAATGGCGGAATGAGGCGGAAATATTGGTTGAGCGAGAGTGTTAGTTGCACTCGATGATATCAGTGCTACCGAATGGCGGCAGCAGCAGGGCGTCAAAACTACCGCCGACTTTGTGTTGCACTCGATGATATCAGTGCTACCGAATGGCGGTTCTGCTCGCGCTCTTCGGGAGTGAGGCCGTCCTGGTTGCACTCGATGATATCAGTGCTACCGAATGGCGGTTGCCGAGGCAGGTCCACTTCCCGGGGGTCTCGTAGTTGCACTCGATGATATCAGTGCTACCGAATGGCGGTGCTTCTGGGTGTCGGCATCCGGCTCCGGGAGTCCGGTTGCACTCGATGATATCAGTGCTACCGAATGGCGGGCCATCACCTGCCGCACGAACGCCGGCACCATGTCGTTGCACTCGATGATATCAGTGCTACCGAATGGCGGTGCTTTACAGCCCATACGGCTAGTGACCCTCACCGGTAGTTGCACTCGATGATATCAGTGCTACCGAATGGCGGTTCTCATTAGGTAAAGGCATCAACACGCCGACAAAGTTGCACTCGATGATATCAGTGCTACCGAATGGCGGTGCCTGTCATTCAATTCTCCTGTCTTCATATTCTCGTTGCACTCGATGATATCAGTGCTACCGAATGGCGGTCACTTCTCAAACACAACACCAGACTCCTCCAGCGCGTTGCACTCGATGATATCAGTGCTACCGAATGGCGGCCGCATTGTCTTCGTTAAAAAATTGCGCACTTCCTGTTGCACTCGATGATATCAGTGCTACCGAATGGCGGACCACCAGCAGAGCTATGCTCCCCAGCACTCCAACCGTTGCACTCGATGATATCAGTGCTACCGAATGGCGGAACGCCTCCAAAAACTCCGCGTAAAACCGAGCCTGTTGCACTCGATGATATCAGTGCTACCGAATGGCGGCACCTTCGCGTGGCACACAATGCACACATGCAGCCCGTTGCACTCGATGATATCAGTGCTACCGAATGGCGGGTGTTTTGTGTTTAATGTTCGTATTTAACCCTGCGGTTGCACTCGATGATATCAGTGCTACCGAATGGCGGTCAACGCGCTGAACCGCAAACCCTTCCAGCTCTGCCAGTTGCACTCGATGATATCAGTGCTACCGAATGGCGGCCGTAACTCAGCTCAGAAGCCTCAATCTTTTGCAAGTTGCACTCGATGATATCAGTGCTACCGAATGGCGGCGTCAGTTGTTTCATAGCCTCTGAAAGGTCTTGGTCGTTGCACTCGATGATATCAGTGCTACCGAATGGCGGGCGTGGCCACCGCCCTCAACAAGGTGGACGATGCGTTGCACTCGATGATATCAGTGCTACCGAATGGCGGAGGAATGAGCCGCTACACGATGAGAGCAGCCATGCGGTTGCACTCGATGATATCAGTGCTACCGAATGGCGGTCCAGCTGCTGCCCCAGCTTCGGCTCACTCGCCACGTTGCACTCGATGATATCAGTGCTACCGAATGGCGGATAATGGGGCGCGGGTGGCGCTGCTGCCGGAGGTGAGTTGCACTCGATGATATCAGTGCTACCGAATGGCGGCATATCCGCCCTCGCGCTCATCTCAGGGCTTATCTCGTTGCACTCGATGATATCAGTGCTACCGAATGGCGGCGCTGTATGTTTCGTGGGATATAGGCATGTCCGACAAGTTGCACTCGATGATATCAGTGCTACCGAATGGCGGATTTCGTCAGTGATGTACACATACTGCATACCCGGTTGCACTCGATGATATCAGTGCTACCGAATGGCGGTTCTGTTTTTCATGCCGATGACATAATCGCCGAGGAAGTTGCACTCGATGATATCAGTGCTACCGAATGGCGGTCAACTTTTTGCGTCTTAATCATCTCCCCCTCCTTTGTTGCACTCGATGATATCAGTGCTACCGAATGGCGGTGAGCCGGGAGTTGAATGGGCTGGCGCTGCATGTGAGTTGCACTCGATGATATCAGTGCTACCGAATGGCGGTGTTCTTTGCTTCCGGGCAAAAATAATCATTTTGGTTGCACTCGATGATATCAGTGCTACCGAATGGCGGATGATCGTGGACGAAGCCGTGCGTCCCGTCTGCTTCAGTTGCACTCGATGATATCAGTGCTACCGAATGGCGGAATGCGACTGCTTTTGCCCAAGCGAATGTGAGTGTGCCGTTGCACTCGATGATATCAGTGCTACCGAATGGCGGGCGAACATCGTTCAGCAAAAGACGGTTCACGATGGCGTTGCACTCGATGATATCAGTGCTACCGAATGGCGGAAGAAGCTGAACAACGACAAAGAGGCCAGCAAGTCGTTGCACTCGATGATATCAGTGCTACCGAATGGCGGCACTTGAATCCGTCCCCCAGCGCGCCCTCGCCGCCGGTTGCACTCGATGATATCAGTGCTACCGAATGGCGGCTCTCCATCACCGAGGCGGAGGAACTCAGCCTCCGTTGCACTCGATGATATCAGTGCTACTGAATGGCGGACCTCCAGATTATCCCGTGCCTCCTCCATGCGATACTGTA
>CANRPV010000151.1 GCA_947632575.1 uncultured Eggerthellaceae bacterium
GTGATGCTTTTTGATGAGGCCACGAGCGCTCTCGACCCTGAGCTGGTTCGCGATGTCTTGGGCGTCATGAAGTCACTCGCCCAGCAGGGCATGACCATGATCGTGGTGACCCACGAGATGGGCTTCGCTCGCGATGTGGCTGATCGCGTCATCTTCATGGACGGTGGTTACATCGTCGAGCAGGGCACGCCGGAAGAGGTGTTTGACCATCCCAAATCGGATCGAACGAAGGACTTCCTGGGGCACATCTCATAAAAGTTGTAGGTAGCGTGAAAGGTACGGCTATGAGTGCAGAGACATACAACCAGAGAATGTATGATTTAGGATCCGAGCCCAGCGTCATCCGTGAGCTGTTCGCCTATGGTATGACTCGCAAGGCTGAAATCGGTGCCGACAAGGTTTTCGACTTCAGCATCGGCAACCCGAGCGTGCCGGCGCCTCAGCAGGTAAAAGACACGCTGGTCAAGCTCCTCGAAGAGGATCCTACCGCTTTGCACGGCTATAGCCCTGCTGCCGGCTTTCCCTCAACACGCCAGGTGGTGGCCGACCACATTCGTCGCAACTTCGGCTTGCCGGCTACAGCTGACGGCGTCTATTTGACCGCTGGCGCCGCTGGAGCCCTCGCCATCGTGCTGGCGGCTGTCAGCTATCCAGGAGATGAGGTCATCGTCGTCGCTCCTTATTTCCCCGAGTACAAGACCTTTATTGAAAACGCCGGTTGCACGGTGGTTGAGGTGCTTGCGGATCCTGAGACCTTCGCGCTGGATGTGGACGCGATCGAGCAGGCCATCAACGATAAGACCCGCGCCATTATCATCAACTCTCCCAATAATCCGGTGGGATCGGTCTACAGCAAGGAAAACCTCGAGGATCTTGCGGCCATGCTCACCCGTAAGGAAGAGGAGCTCGGACGTCCCCTCTACATCATCTCCGATGAGCCGTATCGCAACATCACCTACGGCGTCGAGGTGCCCTACATCCCGCTGATCTATCCGGACACCATCGTGTGCTACTCCTATTCCAAGGCTTTATCGCTTCCCGGCGAGCGCATCGGATACATCTACGTGTCCGACCTGATGGAGAACTCCCATGAGGTGTCGCTGGCGGTGGCTGGCGCAGGACGGTCACTTGGTTATGTCTGTGCTCCGGTAATCTTCCAGCGCATGCTCGAGTCCTGCATCGATCTGCCAAGCGATGTGGAAGCCTATGCCACCAATCGAAAGCTGCTGACCGAGGGTCTGAAGGCGTTGGGCTATGAGTATGTGGAGCCTCAAGGAGCGTTTTATCTCTGGGTAAAGGCTTTGGAGGACGACGCCAAGGCTTTCTCCGAGCGTGCGAAGAGCTATGAGCTTTTGCTCGTGCCGTCAGATAGCTTCGGTGCTCCCGGCTGGGTGCGCGTCAGCTACTGCGTGGGTCGCGATGTGATCGAAAACTCCATGCCCGCTTTTAAGGCGCTCAAAGAGAGCTACGACGCTTAAAGGATGGTGCCGCCGCCGATGACGGTGTCCCCATCGTAGATGACGGCCGCCTGTCCCGGTGCGCATCCTCGCTGCGCTTGGTCGAACACGATCTCGAGATTATCCGATCCGGGGATAGCCCGGACGCTTGCCGCTTGAGCCTGCTGGCGATAGTGGGTCTTAACCTGCGCTTGGAGCGGTTCGCTTATCTTATCAAAGGCGATGAGATTGACGTCTCCGATCGTGATTTTCTCAATCGCGGTTTCCTTCGCGGTGCCGATAACGAGCTCGTTGGTTTGGGCATCCTTGCGGCAGACGAAGTAAGGCTCAGGACCTGCGACGCCGATACCTTTGCGCTGACCGATGGTGTAGTGAGCCACACCTTGATGGGTGCCAAGTATGTTTCCCTCCGTATCCACGATAGGTCCCGGTTGAAGACTTGATATCTCCGTGCCACAGCGGCGCGTTATGAAGGAAGCGTAATCTCCGTCGGGCACAAAGCAGATGTCTTGGCTCTCAGCCTTTTCCGCATTGGAAAACCCATGGTCAGCGGCCAAATGGCGCACTTCGGATTTAGTCAGCTCGCCGAGAGGAAAGAGCATATGAGCCAACTGGTCCTGGCTTAAGTGGTAGAGCACGTAGCTTTGATCTTTGCTTTTATCCCGGGCGGTCTTGAGCAGATAGCGCCCGCGCTCCTTATCCCAGACGCGACGGGCGTAGTGGCCGGTGGCGACAAAGTCTAGATCCAGCTCCCGTCGCCGCTGTTGCAGACGGTCGAACTTGAGATAGCGGTTGCAATCGATGCAGGGGTTCGGGGTGAGCCCCTGAAGGTAGCTTTCGCAAAACTTATCGATCACCGCGTGTTCAAACGCGTCCTTGAAATTAAAGGTGTAGTGGGGGATACCGAGGCGCAAAGCCACTTGTTTGGCGTCCTCTGTGTCCTCGAGAGAGCAGCAGGAGGAGTCCTCGTCGGCGGTCTCGCCATCGAAAAGTTTCATAGTGACGCCGATAACTTCATAGCCTTCTTGCTGCAAGATGAGGGCGGCGACCGAGCTATCCACGCCGCCGCTCATGGCCATGAGGACTCGGCCGTGAGAGGTAGCTCCTTTAGCATGCGGCACGACTTCGACGTCGAGTAATTCGTCGTTGTGCAAAGAAGCTTCGCCATCAAGCGAGGTAGTTTGGTTGCGGGAAGCGAGATCCAAGGGCGTCTCTTCCGAGGTGGGGGTTCAATCAGGCCTCACTATAAAGCCCATAAGGGGGTTTGTCCATCAGGGTCTTGAGGAGTTTTGGAAAGAAAAGAAAGCCAGTGTGCAGCGCAGGTTTATAATCGTTTAGCCATTATTAAGGGAGGAAGCAATCCTATGACGCTCCAACAGCTTCGTTATCTTATTGCCATAGCCCAAAGCGGGTCCATCAGCGCGGCCGCTCATAAGCTCTACGTCGCGCAATCGAGCCTTTCGGTGGCGGTGCGCGATATGGAACAAGAAACCGGCGTGACCATCTTCGAGCGCTCGAACCGCGGCATCACGCTGACGAGCGAGGGCATGGAGCTGCTGGGCTTTGCGCGCCAGGTGGTGGAGCAGGCGGATCTGATGGAGCAGCGCTATTCGCGCAACACCCAGCCGGTAAGCCAGCGGCTGACTGTGTCATGCCAGCATTACGCCTTCTGTGTCGAGACCTTCTTGGAGTTCGTAGCGGAATATGAAGGTTCAGGCTACGCTTTTTCGCTGCGAGAGACGCGCACCCACGAAATCATCGATGACGTGCGAGATTTCCGAAGCGATGTGGGGGTTCTTTTCCTCTCCAGCGCCAATCGCGATGTGTTAGGGCGCGTGTTCGAAGAGTCGAATCTCAAGTTCCATTCGCTCTTCACGGCTCAGCCTCACGTATTCGTGGGCGCTCATCATCCCTTGGCCCATCGCAGCCAGCTGACTATCGAAGATCTCGAACCCTATCCTCGCTATGCTTTTGAGCAGGG
>CANRPV010000152.1 GCA_947632575.1 uncultured Eggerthellaceae bacterium
CAATGGATTGGCCAGGCCATTGGCGGTATCCTTGGCGCTTTCGTCGCCGTCGCCGTCATGATGGTCCTGCTTCAAGCCTATGGTCCTGACGCCTTTGGTGTTGGTAAACCCTTTGTTGCCGCACAGGCTTCAGTGGTGGCCACGATGGTGGGTGGAATCCCCCACGTACCGGCCTTTTTCTTTGGAATCGCTGCCGGACTGATTCTTTATCTCGTGGGATTTCCGGCCATGATGTTGGGCCTTGGTATCTATCTACCCTTCTACATGTCCTTCTCCACATTCTTGGGAGCTATGGTCAAGGTGATACTCGATCGCATTATGGCTTTCAGGCAGAAGGATCTCTCACCTGAGGTTAAGGCTCAAAAGAAGGCCGCTTACGAAAAGTCTGGCATCATCATCGCCTCAGGCTTACTTGGCGGCGAATCGGTGATAGGCATCATTCTCGCCCTGGTGGTGGCGGTCTCCGGATTAGGCCTTTTAGCCTGAGATAAGGTTTCTAGGGGATAAAACTTTTATCAGCTAAGGCTTGTAGGCTGTAGGTTGTAGGTTATAGCTTGTAGGCTGTAGCTTGTAGCTTATGGCTTATGGCCCATAGCCTGATTGGGCTTTAGTTGAACTTGAAAAGTTTTTGCGCCAGGTGATATCCGCCGAGACCCGCGCTTCGTCCGAGACGTGTGGGCAGGTTCGTCCCTAAATTAAGCACCTTGCGCCGAATTCTGCGATAGAGCATCGGATCCTTTGCCTTGAGATAGGCCCAAAGCTCCTTGCGCTTCCATTCCGCCTCTTTGGTCTTGTGTAGGCGAAGAAACACCGAGCTGATGGTCATCATCATGGAAAGATAGTTTTCCAAATAGTGACGGAGACGCTTGTTTTCCACGGCCTCAACGTTCACGTCGTCAATCATCTGGCGCGTCACACGCAGTTGTTGATCGACGCGGCTCATCATGACCTTCTCATTGACCGACTGATTCTCTCGCCCAATGTAGTAACGATACATGTCGAGATTGAAGTAATACATGGTCTTGACGTGGACCAGAGGTTCGTAGACAAAGATGTTGTCCACATAAAAGCAGTGCTCCGGCAGTTTCAGACCCATATCCCGCAACAGATCCGTCCTATAGATCACCGAGTGCATCAAAAGATACTGACTGGTTCCGAAACGGCCAACCTCATCCCAACCGAAGACACGGTTTTCAGGAAAGACGTTGCTATAACCCATGACCTGACGGATGCCGTCATGGATCTTTTCATAGACGTAATTAGCAATGACCATGTCGGTGGGACCGTTGGACTCGGCCTGCTTTTTGAGGTAGGCGATGATCGGCTGCATGGCTTCCTCATCAAGCCAATCATCCGAATCCACCACTTTGAAATAACGACCGGTAGCATTGGCAAGACCAGTGTTTACCGCAGAACCATGACCACCGTTTTCCTTGTGAATCGCGCGTATGATGCCAGGATATTCCGCCTGCCACAGATCGGCTTTTTCGGCGGTGTTGTCTTTGACCGAGCCATCGTCGACGATGAGAATCTCAATATCGTCACCACAGGCTAAAAGGGACTCGATACACTTATCCATGTATTGAGCCGTGTTATAGCAGGGAACGGCGAAGCTTAGCGTTTTCATGGCTTATGCCACTGCCCCACTTTCCTTAAACTTCCAGCTCAGATCATGCCTCGTTCGTGCCCTCATCAGGTGCGAGAATCGTATCGGCAAGATCAAGAGCCAATCGAACGATCCGATCCATATTGTAATAGCGATATTCGGCAAGTCGTCCGAGGGGATAGAAATTATCCAAATCGTCAATGAGCGAACGATAGCGTTCGTAATGAGCCTCGTTTTCCGCATTGATTATCGCGTAATAGGGAATCTGACGGTCGGGATCGTCATAGGCCCGCGAGTATTCCTTCATGATGGTGGTCTTCGGACTAACTTGCTCGGTCAGATACTTGAACTCGGTGATACGGGTGTAATCCTCTGTCACGGTGTAGTTCACAGTACCGCAGGGAAGCTTGTGCTCGGTGTCATAGGTCTCATAGACGAAATCCAAGCTCCGATATGGAAGACGTCCGAAACGGGCCAAAAAGAGCTCGTCGAGCGGTCCAGTGTAGACGATAGGTCCTTCGAATTCTTGACCCTTCAGAAGGATCGCCTGAAGCGATGCATCTTCGGTGTCATCCTCAAACTCGAGATCAAACACACTTTCCGCCTCCACGTGGAGGCAGACGTCGATAAGAGGATGCTCCAGCATGTTCTCGAAAAGCTTGGTATAGCCCTCACGGGGCATACCCTGATACGCATCTTGGAAATAGCGATTATCCCGAGAGATAAACACCGGTACACGGGCGGTTACCGAGGGATCGACCTCCTCAGGAGTCAGCCCCCACTGCTTCTGGGTGTAATAGAGAAAAACGTTGCGATAGACGAAATCGGCTATTTCCGACAGATCGGGATCTTCCTGAGCACGAAGCTCATTGATGGTCACCTTACGCTCATCGCCGAAGGTTTCGATGAGCTTATCGATCAGCTCGGCGGCACGCTCTTTACCAAAGGCGATCTCCATCGAGTTTTTGTTAAAGGGCACCGGCATGTAGGTGCCATACCAATCAGCGAGCACATGGTGAGAATAATCGCTCCACTCGGTGAAGCGTTCGAGGTAGCGATAGACGCCTTCATCATTGGTATGGAAGATATGGGGACCGTAGCGATGAACGAGGATTCCCGCCTCATCATACTCATCGTACATATTGCCGCCGATATGCGGGCGCTTCTCCAGTATCAAAACCCGCTTTTGACCCCGTTCGGCCAACTCTCGCGCCACGACGCTTCCCGCAAAACCGCTTCCGACGATAAGAGCATCGTAGTCATTCGGATCAACGGTCTTGAAGTCGACGTATGAAACGGACATGATAGCCAATTCCTCCTTGAGCAGTTATTTCTTCGCTTGAAAGTCATTATTCCAAGTCTGCACATTGTAGCCCTGAGCTATCACCTAAAATGCATTGTCCATATAAAGCGAATAAAACCACCAGTCAGCCCACAAGTTGGCACCGTAGAAGCGCTTTCATCGTATGATAGGCGCCAACCAATCGAGAAGTATGAAACGAAAACTGCACCTCTCCTTAAGAGAAAGGACTTCCATGAGCGCTTTTCTTGATTCTCTTATCGCCCGAGCAAAGGAATCCAAAAAGACCATCGTTTTGCCCGAAGGCAATGATGAGCGCACGCTTAAGGCCGCTGAGAGCGTCCTTGCTCAAAACATCGCCGATCTCATCATCCTTGGCAATCCCGAGGCAATCGAGTCTTCACCCTATGATCTTACCGGTGCCCGCATCATCGACCCGCTGACCTCGGATTTGCACGCTGAACTGGCTCCCAGCCTCTATGAGCTGCGCAAGCATAAGGGTCTGACTC
>CANRPV010000153.1 GCA_947632575.1 uncultured Eggerthellaceae bacterium
GATTCGATATTGTCGGAATAGATGAAGGTATCCATGACCCAACGATCGTTGGTGCCATCGTAGGGGCGTCCAGCATCGCGACAGGTAGCGGCATCCGAGAACGCACTAAGGCCCATCTCGTCGAATTTGGCCTTAGAGGCAACGGTAAAACCTGCGGGCACGCCCTCGAAATCATAAGGTTTAGCCCAGCTCTCCACGACCTGAGTTTCATTCTGATAGACCTCACCAGATAGGCCAATCATATCGTGATTAAAGTCACCACCTGCGATAACGTAGTTCCCGGATTCGCGTTCGCGTACCATATCCTCATAGAGCTTGCTACGCTGTGCTGCCATGATCTCGGCATCGGCACCATAAGCGGAAAGATGCACATTGATCAGCACCAGATCATGTTCTCCTGCTGGAATACGGCAGATACTGTAGCAGCGGTCGAGATCCAAAAACTTCCCAAAGCCTTCGGATATGGGAAGGCTTCGTCTCAGTCCATCGAAGAGCTCAGAACGAGAAAAAGTGGCGAGACCAGCTTTATTAGCTCCATGGGGTTGATAGAGGGGCCAAGCGAGAAACGCTGAATCGTAGTTCTGGCAAAACATCGACCAATCTTGTGGAAACTGCTGTCTGAGCATGGCATATTCATCGATGTGATGACTACGCGTGCCATCAACGTCCACTTCTTGAAAAAGAACAAAATCTGGATTGAGCGATTTAATGGCTTCGGCTGATCCGTCGATATCCTCACGAACAACATCGGGACTTTCGGCCACTGAGCCGCTGCCGCCGTCCATAAAGAAATCGAAGTCTTGATTGTAGGCGCCAAACCCGAGGTTCGCGCTCACGATGACAAGTTCTTCGTCGTTAGCGAGCGTGTTTGAGCTGGAAGCCGTCTGGATCGCGACGTTGGCCTCCAAAGGAGGGTCGACATCAAGAGTAAGCGAATCGTCGAGGCGGTGATAGCTCAACATCACATAGGCCACATAGCCCAAAACGATAAGCAGGATAAGACCAATAATTGATAACGAGATCACGAGGATGCGCTTTGCCATGGAATTCCCTTTCCGAGAGGGTTGACAGAAAAAGCCATCTTCAGTTCATAGGGATATTGTACGTCATCTACTATTTGTCGAGTCTCAAATAGTTTTACCTGACCAGCGGATACAATGAGCATTAACGAAAAACATGCGGGATTTTTTGAAAACGAAAGGGAGATCGTCATGATTGTCGAACAGTTCGAACAGGAACTGGCAAAGCATGAAACGCTCAAGAATTTCCCCATTGATATTGAGGTGGACGATGAGAAGATCGTCACCTTAAGTGGAGAGGTGGAAAGTTGGCAGCAGGTGGTGGACATAGGCCATATCGCCGGTGCCATCGACGATGTCTTTAGCGTGGTCAACAACATTACGGTCAAGGGACTTGAGATCCCGAAGCCGGATCATCGCGAAGATATCGAGCGAGCGCGAGAAAAGGGCACCATCGCCGAGGTTGATGTGCTCATCATTGGAGCAGGTGTTTGCGGTTGCGCGATTGCTCGCACGCTTGCGAAGCATCAGCTGAACATCGCTGTGGTCGATAGCCATGACGATGTTTCCATGGGTGCCTCAAAAGCCAACTCTGGCTTCATACATCCTGGTCATCAGGCCAAACCTGACACTCTTAAGGCGAAGCTCAACATAAAGGGAAATGAGATGTTCCGCACGCTCCATGAGGAGCTGCAGTTCACCATGGACGAAAACGGCGGCTACTGGGTCGGTTATACCGAAGAGGACAAAAAGCCGATTCTCGAATATGTGGATAACGCCCAGCGCAACGGTGTGCCGAGCTGCGGTCCTATTACCATAGAGGAGCTCAAGGAAAAGGAGCCCCAGGTAAAGGGTGAACCCATCATAGCGGCCCAGACGCCTACCATGGCTACGGTGGAACCTTACGATGTGGTGGTGTCCCTTGCCAACAGCGCCGCGAAAAATGGCGTGCAATTCATCTTAGGTGCCGAGGTGTACGCTATCGATGTTGTTGGGCCTCGTCAGTTTGTCGCCGTGGCGGCCAAGGGGCTTGTGAGCGCGCGCTACATCATCAACGCGTCGGGTGTCCATGCCGATGATGTGGCGGAGATGGTCGGCGACAAGTTCTTCACTATACATGCCCGTCGCGGAACGATTCCCGTTTTCGATAAGCGTGTGACCTATCCCTATCATGCGATGGTGACAATCCCCGCGCGGGTTCATGACGCCCAAAGCAAAGGGGGATATTATGCCGCTTCACCGGAGGGCAATATCCACATCGGACCTTCGGCGACCGAAACGCCGTTTAAGGATGATACGGCTTCTTACCAGGAAGATTTCGACTACGCGATGCAAAGCGGTCTTGAAGCCGATCCCGACCTGAAAGCCAGCGACGTGATCACTTTCTTCACGGGCGTGCGCGCTGCGGACTACAAGGAAGACTTCATCATCGGCATGTCGAAGAAAGTTCCTGGCTTTATCAATGTGGCGGCCATACAGTCTCCCGGTTTCGTATCCGCTCCCGCCATCGCTGAGATGGTGGAAGACATCCTGCTTGAGGATTCTAAGGCCCAGGGAAAGACCATCGAGCTCAATGAAAACTACGATCCCTATCTGAAGCCGAAAGTGGAGTTTCGCCATTTGTCTCGTGAGCAGCAAGATGAGCTCATCAAGCAAAATCCCAAGTATGGTCATGTGATCTGTCGCTGTGAGACTATCACCGAGGGTGAGATTCTCGATGTGATCCACTCGCCGGTGGTTCCCACATCCGTTGACGCCATCAAACGGCGCACGCGGGCCGGTATGGGGCGCTGCCAAGGTGGATTTTGCCAGGCGAAAGTGGTCGAGATCCTTGCCCGAGAGCTCGGTAAGGAATGGACGGAGATCAATCTTAAGGATGAGGGCTCCTATATCTTGAAGGATGAGACCCGGAAGGAGGCGCCGGAATCATGCCAAATCTAAGCTGCGATGTGGCGGTCATCGGTGGTGGACCAGCGGGTCTTGCCGCTGCCGTCGAGGCTAAGCGTCTCGGCGCCGGACAGGTTCTGGTTATCGAGCGCGATTTCCGTGCCGGTGGAATTTTGCCCCAGTGCATCCATGATGGCTTTGGTCTTCACCGTTTCGGACAACAGATGTCCGGTGGACAATATGCTCAGCATTTTATCGATGACGCCCATGCCTGCGGGGTGGAGCTGCTTCTCAACACGATGGTGCTCGAGATCACCCAGGATAAGCGCATCTACGCGGTCAACGAAAGCGATGGGATGCTTGAGATCAGCGCCCGCGCCATTATTCTGGCCATGGGCTGTCGGGAACGCACTCGTTCGCAGGTTTTCATCGTGGGGACGCGCCCCAGTGGGGTTTTGACGGCGGGCGCGGTTCAGCGCTAC
>CANRPV010000154.1 GCA_947632575.1 uncultured Eggerthellaceae bacterium
GCGGGAGCAGCCCCGGGAGCGGTCCTTCCGGGCGCGGTTCCCCACATTATGTCTCCAACTACACTTCCTGTGGCGATTTTTGGAGAAAAACCCCCAAGATATGGACTTCACTCCCCACTTGCTTGCAATTTTTTCACATTTATGGTATGCTTTTGTGGGAAATGATCCGCAGGAGGCGTTGATATGTCCCGAGTGGCAAGTCGAAAGAAAAAGCGCCGCCATCTGTCGCCGATCCAGAAGCTGCTGTTCATCTTTTCGCTTCTGATCGTATTCGGACTGTGCAGCACGGTGTTTTTGGACATGAAGAGCATGCGGGAGGCCTATGAGGCCTTGGAAGAGCTGGTCGAATGGGGATCTTGCTCCGGACCATTCAAAAAGGATCCCTACAATACCTATCGTGCCAGTGAGGTGAAGCCCTCGCGCAGAGCCATCAAGAAGGCGATTCAGGCCGGAAAGCCCGCTCCGCAGGCTTTTGAACTGGGTGAGGCGCGGCCGGTACCCGATGCTCATGAGCTTTACGAGAGCGAATATCGCCAGCAGTATCGCTCCCTTCCTTTCTGGAAGCGCTCAGTCGTTCTGTTGGCGGGTATCACGGTCAACCTGCTCTTTGCCATGCTCTCTTTTGTGGTTATCTACACGATCATCGGTCTCGATGTTCAAAACACCCAGACCGGAGAGATCTTCCATGTGAGCGTGCCACCTCTAGATTCGATCCAGCTGGGATTTAGCTACATCGGCATGGTGGTAGAGCAGGTGGCAAACCTGTTCAATCCCCAGACGGCGGCGGAAACGGTGTCCAACTCCACCTCGATCGTCGGAATCGCGGTTATGTCACGGTCGTTTTTCGCCCAAGGTTTCGTCAATGCCCTCTTTTTCATGGCGGCTATCTCCGTATCGCTTGGAATCATGAACCTCTTGCCTATTCCACCACTTGACGGAGGCCGCTTCGTTGTGGAGGTGTATCAGAAGATCACGAGCCGTCTTGTGACCCCTCGTGCGTTTAACTACATCAGTGCCGCTGGAATGGTTCTCTTTTTGGGCTTCTTCCTGATTTTGCTTAACCAGGACATCCAGCGACTATTTACGGGTTATTGGGGTTAGCATGACCAGCCAGGATTTCAACGATCACAAACTCGACGACCATGCGTTTAACGGCCGCGAGCGTAACGACCATGCGCAGCAAAGTTCTCCACGTGACCACACACGCCCACTGAAGGTGGGTTCGGTCGCCCTTGGAGGTGGGGCTGCGGTGGTGGTGCAATCCATGTTGAATGCCCCAGCCTCTGACGTGGCGGCGAATCTTGAACAGATCGAAGCTCTCGCGGCTTGTGGCTGTGAACTTGTGCGCATGGCCATTCCCCATAAGGACTATCTTGATAATTTCGAAGCTGTCTGTAAGTCTTCTCCACTTCCGGTTATTGCCGATGTGCATTTCAGCGCCGAGATCGCCCTTGAGGCTATCCGCCGTGGCGCGGCGAAGCTGCGCATCAACCCTGGCAACATCGGGGGGCTTGAAGCGACGATCCCTGTGGTCGAAGCCGCAGGTAACGCGGGCATTCCCATAAGAATCGGCGTCAACGCGGGATCTCTCGAGAAAGAGCTCGCCGCCTGCGAGACGATGAGCCTGCCGGAAAAGCTCTGCCAATCGGCTCAGGGCTATGTCGAGTTCTGCCAAAAGCTCGGATTTGAGGATCTCGTGGTGTCGGCGAAGGCCCATGATGTGCCTACCACTATCGCCACTTACCGACTCCTCGCGAAGCGACTGCCAAAGGTGCCTCTCCATATCGGTATCACCGAGGCAGGGACCGAGTTTCAGGGCTTGATCAAATCCGCCGCTGGCCTTGGCGTTTTGCTCGAGGAGGGTATAGGAGACACGTTGCGCATCTCTCTCACGGGAGATCCGACCAGTGAGGTTCGGGCTTGTTGGACGTTGCTTGCCGCCTTGGGTTTGCGCCGGCGCAATCCCGAGTTGATCAGTTGCCCTACCTGCGGGCGCACCGAAGTGGATCTGATCGCGCTCGCTACCGAGGTGGAGCATCGCATCGCCACTTTGAGCAAGCCTCTTAAGGTGGCCGTGATGGGTTGTGTGGTCAATGGCCCGGGTGAGGCGGCGGATGCCGACATCGGCGTTGCCTGTGGCAAAGGCAGCGGGGTGATATTCTCCCGTGGTAGAATCGTGAGGAAAGTCAAGGAAGACGAGATCGTCGATGCCCTCATGGAGGAGATAGAGGCCCTCGACTCACTTGATTAAGCTCTTAATATCGCCGAAATAAGGGGAGGATGATAGCTGTGGCCGATCTGCTGCGTATGAGCGAGCTCTATGCGCCTACCTTGAAGGAGGATCCCGCCGATGCCGATATCGCCAGTCATCGCCTGCT
Source organism: uncultured Eggerthellaceae bacterium (assembly GCA_947632575.1). Classification (GTDB taxonomy): domain Bacteria; phylum Actinomycetota; class Coriobacteriia; order Coriobacteriales; family Eggerthellaceae; genus CANRPV01. The sequence goes on from CANRPV010000154.1 coordinate 2,379, forward strand.
GATGCGGGCCGCCATGATCAGGAAGGTGACGTCGGGCATCTACAGCTTTTTACCTCTCGGTCATCGGGTTCTTGCGAAAATCGAGGCTATCATCCGCGAGGAGATGAACGCCATCGGCTCCCAAGAGATTCTGATGCCTTTGCTCCAACCCGAAGAGCTTTGGAAGGAAAGCGGACGCTGGGATGACTATGGTCCTGAGCTGATGCGCCTGAGGGATCGCCATGATCATGGCTACTGCCTTGGCCCGACCCACGAGGAGCTGATCACTGCCCTTGTTCGCAATGAGCTGCGCTCCTATAAGGAACTGCCGCTTTCGCTCTATCAGATCCAGGTGAAATACCGCGATGAGATTCGTCCCCGCTTCGGGCTTCTGCGCAGCCGGGAATTCATCATGAAGGACGCCTACAGCTTCCATAGTTCTCAGGAATCATTGCAGGAGACCTACGATGCCATGGGCGGTGCCTATGGCCGAGTTTGTGAGCGCTGCGGCTTGGACTATCGTCCGGTGGAGGCCGACTCCGGCCAGATCGGTGGCAAGGTCAGCACTGAATACATGGCGCTTGCCGATTCCGGCGAAGCGGAACTTGTCTATTGCTCCTGCGGCTATGCGGCGGACACGGAGGCTGGCGCCTGCCTTGCTCATCCGACAAGCTACGGGACTGATAGCCTGGAGAAAATCTCAACTCCCGGCATTCATAGTATCGAAGAGTTGGCAACCTTTCTTGACATAGAAGAGAGCGCCACGGTAAAGGCGCTTTCGGGCAAGGATAGCGAGGGCCGGCTGGTGGTCCTGTTCATCCCGGGCGACCATGAGCTCAATGAGATCAAGGCCAGTCAGGCGATCGAGGGATTTGAGCTCTTAAACGACGACGAGATGAAGGCCTTTGGGCTCCATAAGGGGTCGATGGGTCCTGTCGGTTTGCCGGAAGGTGCCAAAGTGGTGGCCGATTCATCCCTGCAAGCGATCGATCGCTGGGTCGCGGGCGCTAATGAAGAG
>CANRPV010000155.1 GCA_947632575.1 uncultured Eggerthellaceae bacterium
CTTTATGGCGCTCGTTGTCCTTCATGCGCATATTGAGCTCCGCGGCCAATTCATCGATGCTGATACCGAAGCGCTCTAAGATCACCAGCAGGTGATACACCACATCAGCCGCCTCATAGCGAAGATGATCGATGGCGGCCTCATAAGCCTCTTCGGAGGCATCCTGCCCCCCTTGCCCTTGAGCCTGAGTCCGGCCTTGGGTCTGAGTCTGAGTCTGAGTCTGGACTTGGGCTTGGCCTCGAGTTTGGCTTTGGGCTTGGACTTGGGCTTGGACTTGGGTCAGCGCTTGGGCATCTTTCGCCGCAAGAGCCACCTCCCCAGCCTCTTCCATAAGCTTTTTGAGCGGCTTGTCCAAGGGACCCGAAAGCAGACTGGCGGTGTAACTTTCCGGTCCAGCCGTAGATCGAGCGCTGATAACCTGGCTTAACGTCTCAAGGCAAGCCCCGATTTGGGAAACCGGGGCTTGCTCATTATCAGCTATAAACGTGTGACGCGTCACTAACGAGACCTAGTCTTTCAAAATCCTAGTCGTCCAGGATATCGGAAGCCTGAGAGGCCTTCTCATCCTCTTCGCTGGTAACGCCAAATCCCAGCGCTCCAACGGAGCCGAGCAAAGCATCCAACTCCTCGAGATTGCGCTGATAGGATCGAGGAGGCAGAGCCTCGCCAAGCATCTCCTCGCCGTCGGTGTTAAACGTCGGAGGCTCATCCCCGCCGATGAGAATCGTGTCGTCGGGAGAGAAGACCATGTCGAGCAACTGGGACATATCGTCGCTGGAGGCGGCAAGGTCGTCCTCGATGACATGCATGAGGCCTCGAGCCTCAAGACCCTCCTTCAGCTCCTCGATGGCCTTCACGCCAATACCTTCGATACGCAGCAGATCCTCTTCGGTGTGACCCAGCAAGTCCGCCACCGTCTCGATGCCCGCCTCGGAGAACTTATTGGCCCAACGCTGAGATACGCCCAGGTCATCATAGATATAGAGGCGTGCGTCCTCATCGGAGAGGTTATGACCCCGATGTCCCAGGGAAAGCGCGCTGTAGTAGCCGCCAAAACCGCTGCCGCTGGTGAAATAGCCGTCGCCATCCAGCGACCAATCCTGAGGCTGAGGCAGCAGCTCTTCGATTTGGCGCAGAGCGTCAGGTGCGTAATCGGGCAACGCGTCGCCAATGGAGCCCTCAATAGGACGTCCATGATAGACCAGGCGCACATCGCGGTAGCGAGGCAGACCCGTACCAGCGGGAATGGGCTTGCCGATGATGACGTTTTCCTTCAAGCCGGAAAGGTGATCGACTTTGCCCTCGATGGCCGCGTCGGTAAGCACCTTGGTGGTTTCCTGGAACGATGCCGCAGAAAGCCAGCTATCGGTTGCCAGAGAGGCCTTCGTGATGCCTAGAAGCAGCGGCTGCCCGATCGGCGGCTCCTTGCCCTCGGCGATAAGCCTGTTCGCCACTTTCTCGAACTCAAAGCGATTGACCTGACGTCCGGGAAGGAAGTCGGAATCACCGGCGTCGGTGACCGCCACCTTGCGCAGCATCTGGCGAGCGATAACCTCGATGTGCTTGTCGTTGATGTCAACGCCTTGAGACACGTACACGCCCTGAACCTGATCCACGATATAAGCGAGCGTCGTGTTCGGATCCGTCAGACGAAGCAGGTCATGGGGGTTAACCGAGCCCTTGGTGAGCTGCTGGCCCACTGAGACCTGGCAGCCGTCGGTGATGCCCGGCAGCAACTGGGCGCGAGCAGATATGACGTACTCGCGGATGTTGCCCTCTTGGTCGTGAATGGTGAGCGTCTTTTGGCTCTTGTCCTCACTTACCTGCAGCGTACCGGAGATTTCGGCAAGCACCGCTTGGCCCTTCGGCTTGCGAGCCTCGAACAGCTCTTGGACACGCGGCAGACCGTGGGTGATGTCCTCACCTGCGACGCCACCGGTGTGGAAGGTACGCATGGTCAGCTGCGTGCCAGGCTCGCCGATGGATTGCGCGGCGATGATGCCCACCGCGGTGCCGATGTTGACCGGACGACCCGTGGCCAGATCCCAGCCGTAGCACTTCTGGCAAACGCCGTGCTCGGCATGGCAGGTCATGATCGTACGGATGGTAACCTCTTCGACGCCCGCGTTCGCAAACTCCTGCAGCTGCTTGAGCGACGATATGAACTCGCCTTCCTGGGCGAGCACCTTGCCGTCGATCTCCACCGGCTCGATCAGGCAGCGACCGATCAGATTCTCGTTCAGCTTGCCCTTCTCATCCACGATAGCATAGGAGACACCATCGGTGGTGCCGCAGTCGATCTCGCGGATGATGACGTCTTGGGCGACGTCCACGAGACGACGGGTCAGATAACCGGAGTCAGCGGTACGCAGCGCCGTGTCAGCTAAGCCCTTACGAGCGCCGTGGGTTGAGATGAAGTACTCCAATACCGAGAGGCCTTCGCGGAAGTTCGCCTTAATAGGACGGTCGATGATCTCGCCCTTCGGGTCGGACATCAAGCCACGCATGCCAGCCAGCTGACGAATCTGCTTGATGTTACCGCGAGCACCGGAGAAGGCCATCATGTAGATGGGGTTGAAGCGGTCGAAGTTGGCCGCCATGGCGTCTCCAACGGCGTCGTTGGCCTCGTTCCAGATGTCAACGACGTGCTTGTGGCGTTCTTCCTCGCTCATGAGGCCAAGTTCGTAGTCCTCATCCACCCGGGCGACCTTCGCGTCAGCCTCGGCCAGAATCTCCGCCTTGTTGGGCGGCACCGTGGCGTCGTAGACCGATACGGTCACGCCCGCTCGAGTGGCATAGTGGAAGCCGGCGTCCTTCAGACCGTCGAGAATGGGCGGTACCTCGGAAAGCTCGTAGCGGTTGCAGACGTCTTCCACCAGGCGGCCGATCTCCGTCTTGTTCATCTCGTAGTTGAGGAACGGATAATCATCCGGCAATACGTTGTTGAAGGTGATGCGTCCCACCGTGGTCTCGATGCGCTCACCGGCGTGCTTCTCCTCGAAGACGCCAAAGGCGGTGGCCAGCTGAGTGTCGCGAGTCAGGCGCACCCAGATCTTTGCCTGCAGATCCAGGTCGGCGCGGGCGTCATAGGCGTTCATGGCATCGTTGAAGTCGATGAACGCACGACCCTCGCCGGGGAACCCGTCGCGGGCAGCGGTCAGATAGTACAGACCGATGATCATGTCCTGGGTCGGCACCGTAAGCGGACGACCATGGGCGGGAGACTTGATGTTGTTGGAGGAAAGCATCAGCACGCGCGCCTCGGCCTGAGCAGCCGCGGACAGCGGTACATGGACGGCCATCTGGTCGCCGTCGACGTCGGCGTTAAAGGCGGTGCAG
>CANRPV010000156.1 GCA_947632575.1 uncultured Eggerthellaceae bacterium
CATGCAGATGGCGCCGGGCATCAACACAAGACCAGATACCGTGGCGGGGTTGCCGAGCAGAGTCTGAACGTAGATGGGCATCAAGATGCCGGCAGCTAGCAGGGATCCCTGAACGAGCATGCCGATGATGGTGGCCACCAAGAAGCGGCGGTTTTTGAGAACCTCAACTCGCAGCATCGGTTGGGGTAGTTTCAGCTGGCGGAAGAAGAACCACACCACGCCCACGGCGCCGATGGCCATGGCCACGAGCGAGAAGAGGAACGTGCTCGCGTTGCTGAAGGCACTGAACCCGAAGAGCAAAAATCCAAAGCCCAAGGTAGAAAGCGTAAGCGACAGCGGATCGAGATGCGAATCGCCGTGGGTGACGGGGCCACGGTTTTGGAGGAGGAACACGGAGATAATGATGATGATCACGGCGAGGGCGGTGATCACATAGAACATGACATGCCAGTCAAACGAGTCGATCACAAAGCCGGCAACGGTTGGTCCAATAGCCGGCGCAAAGGCGTTAACAAGGCCAAAAATACCCATGGCGGAACCACGCTTGTCCACCGGAAAGGTGACCATCAGCACCGTCATGGTCATAGGCATCAAGATACCAGCGCCTGCCGCTTGAATCAGACGGCCGGTGAGCAGGAGCGGAAAACTCGCGGCGGTCGCTGCACCGAGAGAGCCCAGACCGAAGGCTCCCATGGAGACCAAGAAGAGTCGGCGGGTGGAGAAGCGATCCTGCAGGAAGGCCGTAATGGGGATCATGATGGCGTTGACCAGCGTGAATCCCGTCGTAAGCCACTGGGCCGTAGCCTGATCGATGGACATTTCACTCATGATGGAGGGAATGGCCGGCGTGACGACGGTCTGGTTAAGAATCGTGATGAACGAGCCGATAACCAAGACGCTCAGCATGAACCATTGTTTGCGAGTAAGCTCCAATGTGTACCTCAGTTCCTTGTTGTGGAGACGGGTAGGAGAAGCAATTGAACAATCGAATCGAACAACCGTTAACAATCGTTGTTAGAGAAAGAGGAACTCCGACCCGTAATATGTCTTTACCTATGATAGGCAGCTTTAGCGAGTGTTGCGGCGACTTTTTGAGAAATTCAAACTTCTCTCGCGTTTGTCTTGTTCGGGCCTGCACGAAAGATAACGATTTCTCAAAGTGATTGCGCCCTTGAGTTGATGAGGAATCTAACGACTATAATGGGGAACGTTTAAGGAGGGCGTCCGAGCGTCATGTTCACCGCAATCAGTTTGCTCTTAGTAGTCTTTTTCCTGCTTATGAATGCGTTTTTCGTCGTCGCGGAGTTTTCTCTGGTGCGAGTAAGGCGCTCTCAGGTCGAGATTGCCCTCGAGGAGGGCCGCAAGGGTTCACGCAACGCGAAGCTGATCGCCGATAACGTTAACGCCTATCTATCTGCCTGCCAACTGGGCATTACCTTGGCTTCTCTGGCTTTAGGCTGGTTGGGCGAGCCAGCTGTCTCCACGCTCATTCATCCGTTGCTCGGCTGGTTCGGCCTTCCCGACGCGGCGATTTCCGCCATCGCCATCGCGGTGGGATTTATCCTGATTACGGCGCTGCATATTGTAGTCGGTGAGTTGATCCCGAAATCTTTGGCGATTTTTTCCACCGAGCGCTACGCGCTTTTCACGGCCACTCCGCTTGTGTGGTTTTACCGGATCACCTATCCAATCATGGTGTTGTTCAACGGCATCACCAATGGTGTGGTGAAGCTCTTAGGTCATGATCCGGCCAATGAGCACGAGGTTTATACCGGGGATGAGATCAAACTCCTCATCGACGAGAGTACCGAAAGCGGCCTGATCGATCCCGAGCAAAACGAGTTCGTCGACAACATTTTGGATCTGGCCAACAAAGACGCTGAATCCATCATGACGCCGCGCACCGAGATGGTCTGCCTCAACCTCGAAGACAGCCTTGAGGAAACCCTCGACATCATTCGCGCCTATAAATTCACCCGTTATCCGGTGTGCCGGGGGAATAAAGACCATATCGTGGGCTTCATCCATACCAAGGATCTCTATGTCATGCCTCAGGGGACGCCTCTTGAGGAGTGGATGATACGCGAACTGCCGGCGATGCCTGAGACCGCCCCGGTAACCAAGCTGCTTGAGACCATGCAGGATACCCGAAGCCAGATTATCCTCATCATCGACGAGCACGGTGGCACGGCAGGTATCGTTACCCAGAGTGACATCATGGAGCAGATCATCGGCCGATTCGAAGACGAGTATCTGCATTCAGCCGAGGAAAAGATCCGCACGTTAGAAGACGGTCGTATGGTCATCGATGGCTCCATGCCCATCGATGAGGTTGAGGAGCTTATCGGCTTTGAGCCTGAAGAGGCGAAGGAATGCGAAACGGCCGGCGGTCTCCTCCTAACCCTCTTCGATCGCATTCCTAACGAAGGCGATATCGTGAGCGTGGAGAGCAAGTCCCGCAAGGCGACATTCAGGGTCGTCCATATGGATCGTCACCGCATCGATAAGATCTCGGTGCGCGTGGAGGAATTAGAGCATTAAGCGTGTGCGACTGTGCGCTCGTGAACGCTATGCACATGCGTTTGCGGTATCAGGTACCTCAAATCCTAAAAAGCGCTCGGCATTGTGCCACAGCATGTCCTCGAACTGATCATCAGTAAAGGGCAGCGATGTGAACTGCTTCAGCTCATCGGCCGGGTTCCACATCGGGAAGTCCGAGCCAAAGAGAATTCGATCCGTACCATAGATGCGCACGAGCTCTTCGGTGCGGCGGGGACCCAGATAGGTTTGCGCACTGGACATATCGAGGAAGCAGCGCTCGTCCTCAAGAAACTCCACGGCTAAATCGTAGATGGACCAACCACCAAAGTGTGCTGCATCGACGACGAGATCGGGGAAGGTGTGGAGGACGTTTTTCAAGCGGCGCGGATGCGAGTAGTCGTAGCGATAGTCGCCAGTATGTACGATGAGCGGGATGCGTCCCTCGATGATCTCATAGATGTTCATCAGACGAGGGTCATCCATATTAACCTTCTGGGTGTCGGGATGCAGCTTGAGGCCCTTCAGTCCCATGGAGATGCTTCGTTCGATCTCCTTTTCCGGATCCTCATAGTCTTGATGAAGTGTGGCGAAGCCGATGAACTCGGGATGGGTGCGCGCCTGCTCAGCGATGTAGTTATTGATGCTTTCGACATTGCTCGGCTTCACGGCAACGGAATGAACCACATGATGGGTTATGGGAGCGGGGCTAGATGCCTCGAGGAGCGATTCGGCGGAGCCATCGCTCGCGTCCATCTTGACCGAGTAAATATCTCCAACGCTATG
>CANRPV010000157.1 GCA_947632575.1 uncultured Eggerthellaceae bacterium
CTTGCGAAAACGCAGTAGGGCAGTAAAGCAATGGAGCGGCAGAGCGGTAGTACGGGCAGAGCTGATAACGCTGGTAGAGATGGCGGAGCAGATAGAGCAAATAGAACCGGTGAAGCAAGTAGAGCGATAGGACAAAAGTGCAGATAGTGCATGTGAAACTAATAGAGCAAATAGAACTACTAATAGAGCAAGTGGAACTATCCAAACAGGAAAAAGATCGCGGAGCAAAGACCTTTAATGCCCGAGTCTAGCAGAGACAAAGATGCAAAAAATCTGAGTCGAAAAAGTTTGCACTTGAAGTACGAAAGTTTGCCCTTAAAGTACAATTACCGAGAAAACCGCTTCAAGGGCTCAAGTTTGGGTTTCACATGGGGACTGTTCGCATGGAAGATGCTACCATTCCCCTAGCTTTGAAGGGGAACCTCCCGTCAATTCTTCTTGACCGTGTAGGGAAACAATCAGGAAAGAGTAGAAATCGAGGGATCATGTATAAGATTTATTGTCTCAACAACATCTCACCTGTAGGCTTGGCGCTTCTGACCGATAACTATGAGGTTGTCGATACTATCGATGAGGCTGACGCCATTTTGGTCCGCAGTGCCAACATGCATGAGATGGAACTCCCGGCAAGCCTGAAGGCTGTGGCGCGCGCCGGTGCTGGCGTGAACAACATTCCGCTGGAGGCTTTGGCAGAAAAGGGCATCCCGGTCTTTAACACCCCTGGCGCCAACGCCAATGGCGTGAAGGAACTGGTCGTCGCTGGCCTGCTGCTGGCTTCTCGCGGCATCGTTCCTGGCATCGAATGGGTGAAGGAGAATGCCTCTGATCCGGATATCGCCAAGTCGGTGGAAAAGGCTAAGAAGCAGTTCGCAGGTCATGAGATCAGCGGCAAGACTTTGGGCGTCATTGGCCTTGGTGCCATCGGTCGCTTGGTGGTAGGCGCGGCTCAGGGACTTGGTATGAACGTTATTGGCTATGATCCCTTTAGCTCAGAGGCCGCAGCTGCTCAATATCCCGAACTTAAGGTAGTCGATGACCTCGCCGATATCTATGAGGCAAGCGATTACATCACCATTCATGTGCCGGCCAACGCTGACACCAAGGGAATGATCAACGCTGGTGCGATCGCCCAGATGAAAGACGGTGTCATCTTCCTGAACTTCTCCCGCGACACGCTGGTGGATCCAGAGGCCATGGCGGTTGCTCTCGAGACCGGCAAAATCGCCTGCTATGTGACCGACTTCGCCACTCCCGATGTAGTCAAGATGGAAAACACCATCGTCATTCCTCATCTGGGTGCGTCCACCGAAGAGGCGGAGGACAACTGCGCGAAGATGGCTGTGACCGAGGTTATGGAGTATCTCGAGACGGGTAAGAAGACTCACTGCGTCAACATGAAGGACTAGCTGACAGTCTCGAACACTTTCGCAAACGAACAGCGGCCGCCCCACTTGGCGGTCGCTGTTTTTGTAGGCGCTAACTGATAGCGATCGTTGTCGTTTGTTCTGGATGGCAAGGTCGCTTTGTGCTCGTCAAGGTCGTCGCTTGTTTTTTGTCCTGCCGGGTCAGTGGTTGCCTATAACGCTCCCTTTCCGCCGTTTCGCGAAGAGTAAATATGACGAGTCCTTGAAATATGACGAGTCCTTGAAATTCTTGTTCACAAGTTCGGGATAAGGGAGCCAAAAAGCCTGTGCTGTTTGATAATGATTCAAAACAGTAGGGGAGGCGTGTTTCGTTGAGAGATTTCTTTAACAATTTGCGTTGGAAAATGGCCGATATCATGGAAGGCCGCAACGGCATGGATCCGCTGGCCATCTATTCGATGTTCGCCGGTTTGATCTTAACCGTGCTGAACATGTTCATCGGCAATATCATTTTGTCGCTGCTCGGTCTTGCGTTTCTGGTCTACAGTCTGTTTCGCTGCTATTCGAAAAACGTGGATAAGCGGCAAGCGGAGTGCGAACGTTTTCAGAACCTGATCGATCGTCCACGCAAGCATGCCGAACGCACGCGCGTGCAGTTCGAGAACCGGAAGACCACCAAGTATTTCACCTGCTCCCAGTGTGGACAGTCCCTTTCGGTGCCGAAGGGCAAGGGGACCCTTAAGGTCACCTGCCCCAAATGCAAAGCCGAGACGATCATTAAATCCTAGCCAACGGATGAGTTGATGTTTGGCTTTATCGTCGCGAGTATTCCCTCGCTGAGCGAGGAAGAGAAGGACCGTTACCGCAGTCTCTACTGCGGGCTTTGTCGCGTGCTCAAAGAGCGCTACGGCCAGCTGGAGCGGGCAACACTCACCTATGATTTCACCTTCTACGTGATGCTTTGCGATTCGCTCCATGAGCCGGTGGAGGCGTCCAGCGAAGGGCGCTGCATCATGCACCCCACGAGGCACCAAGAATTCGTGAGCTCTCCTTACAGCGACCTCGCGGCGGATTTCACCATCGCCATGGCCTATCACAAGTGCCTCGATGATTGGCGCGACGATAAGAAAGTGCGCGCATCGATGGCGGCGAAGTTTCTGGAAGGTGCCTATGCTAAGGTCCAGAAATCTATGCCGGAGATTTGTGCCATCCTTGAGTCCGCAATGACAACTATTACTGCTATTGAGGCGGATCCTCAAGCATCGCCTGACGCGGCGGCCAACGAATTCGGGTCGCTGTTAGGAGAGATCTTTAGCTATCAACAGGGATTTTGGTCTGAGGACATGCGTCTTTTCGGGGCGCAGCTGGGTAAGTTCATCTACCTGATGGATTCTGCCGTCGACCTGAAGGAAGATGAGAAGAAGCATCGCTACAATCCCTTCATCGGAAGCGATTTGAGCTTTGAGGAGCTGCGGACGCTTCTGGCGACGCTGATCGGCAACGCGGCGGCCACCTTCGAGAAGTTGCCGCTTGAACAGGATGTCCATCTTATGCGCAGCGTGCTTTATGAGGGGGTCTGGCAGCAATTCAACCAGACCTACGAAAAAGAGCTCAGGGCGCTTGGTGAACAGGCAGTGCAGAATAAGATTTCGCAAAACGAGAAAGACGCTTTAGAATAATCGGCCATGGATGAGAACCCTTACGACATACTCGGTGTAAGCCGCGACGCCTCACTCGACGAGGTGAAGAAGGCCTATCGCAAGAAGGCTCGCGAGAATCATCCCGATCTCAATCCTGGGGATGATCAGGCGGCAGCGCGCATGAATAAGATCAACGAGGCCTACGACCGCATCATCAATCCGGAAAAGTACGCCCGCGAAGATGCCCGCAAGGGTGCTTATGGCGGTTATGGAAGCGCTGGCGGCGCTGGTGCGGGCGCCGGCGGTTACGGGACTGGCAC
>CANRPV010000158.1 GCA_947632575.1 uncultured Eggerthellaceae bacterium
GGCGCAGGCTGCATGTCATTTCGTCGTGAGGCTCACGTTCCCAAGGGAGGTCCTGACGGGGGCGATGGGGGTCATGGCGGCGATGTGATCGTCCAAGCAGACGAAAGCGTTTCGTCGCTCATCGAGTATCGCTTCAAGCATCATTTCAAGGCCGAGCGAGGCATCCATGGCAAGGGCTCCCGTATGCATGGGGCCCGGGGTGAAGACCGGATTTTGAAGGTGCCACTGGGCACGGTCGTTCGGGAATATGATGAAGAGACGCGAGAGGTCGGAGAGATCATCGCCGATCTTACTCATGATGGGGAAAGTGTTGTTGTGGCCCAAGGTGGAATGGGTGGTCGTGGCAATATCCACTTTGTCACCTCGACGCGACGGGCGCCCGCCTTCGCGGAACTTGGAGAGCCTGGCCAAGAGCTTTGGATAGAACTTGAGGTGAAACTGGTCGCCGATGTGGCGTTAGTGGGGATGCCCTCGGCGGGAAAATCATCCCTCATCGCACGCATGAGCGCGGCGCGGCCTAAGATCGCCGACTATCCCTTTACCACGCTGGTTCCCAACCTGGGAGTTGCCACCAGCGGAGACTATAGCTTTGTGGTGGCTGACATTCCGGGCCTGATCGAAGGGGCCCACGAGGGACGTGGTTTAGGCCACGAGTTCCTTCGTCACATTGAACGGACGGCACTCATCGTCCATATCGTGGATTTGACGGGTGACTACGAAGGTCGCGATCCGCTTGAGGATTATGAGATCATCAATCGAGAACTTGCCTTATACGCTCAAGATCTCGCCGAACGTCCTCGAGTTGTGGTGGCCAATAAAATAGATGTGCCAGGTACCGCAGAGGTGGCCGATCTCTTAGCTGAGCGTGTGCGGGAGGATTCCGTGGAAGCTGCCGGGGGAGACGAGTTTTCGCCCAGTCCCGTTGATCCGAAACTCTATCGCATTAGCGCGCTCACTGGTGAAGGGGTGGACAGCCTCAAAGCTGCCCTGGCCCAAAAGGTCCACGATCTGCGTGAAGCGGCTCGTGAGAAGGCTGATGCCGAGGTTCAGTACGAACACATCTGGGAGCATCAGCGCCAAGAGCGCGATCGTCGCTACGAGGTCCACCAGTTGGACGAGGGAGTCTTTGAAATCGTAGGTCCGCAGGTGGAGCGCATGGTTATCCAAACGGATTGGGATAATGAGGAAGCCATCGCCTTCCTGCAGCATCGTTTGCGCCGCTTGGGCACTGATGATGCCTTGGTCAAGGCGGGAGCTCGAGATGGCGATGAGATCATCATCGCCAATCGTAGCTTCGATTTCGAATCTGCTGACACCAAACCGGATCTTTTCCAGGAGTTGGATTTCGAATGAGTACAGAGCGACGCTTGGTCATAAAAATTGGTTCCTCGACGCTTACCACTTCGGAAAGCCAGGTGGATTATAAGTTTTTAGATAATCTTGCCGATCAGGTCGCCGCAGTCATAGCCCAAGGTTGGAAGCCAATCATCGTGACCAGCGCCGCCATCGCCTGTGGCCTTGAGTATCTTGGTATCAAGGAAAGACCCAAGGACATGCCGAGTTTGCAGGCCGCGGCTTCGGTGGGACAAACCGCGCTTTCCGCTTCTTACGCCAAGGCGCTCGGAGATCATGACATCTTGACCTCCCTGGTGTTGCTCACGCGGCGGGACACGGCTGATCGCCACGCCTACCTCCATGCTCGTGATACCTTCGACAGACTTCTTGAACTCAACGTGGTTCCGGTGGTCAACGAAAACGATACCGTCTCGGTCGAACAGATCCGCTTCGGTGATAATGACACGCTTGCAGCGTTAGTGTCATGCCTGGTCAGTGCCGATCTTCTCGTCATTCTCTCGGATATCGAGGGACTGTATGACGACGATCCTCGTAAGAATCCTGAAGCTCGGCTCATTTCCGAGGTAAATCGTATCGACGCGAAGGTGGAAGCCGTGGCGGGTGATAGCGGCACCAGTGTCGGCTCCGGCGGCATGGCGAGTAAGATCAATGCTGCTCGCGTGCTGATGGCGGCGGGGATTCCGATGGTGGTTTGCCAGGGTCGTCGCCCTCGGGTGATTCTCGATGCCGTTGAAGGCAAGTCGGTGGGAACCCGTTTCGTTCCCGCTGAGATCCCTCATGAGATCACACCTCGCAAACTTTGGATTGCGTTGGGAGATGCCTCTCGTGGCGCATTGGTGGTGGATGAGGGAGCTCGCGCGGCGCTGGTGCGCGGAGGCTCATCGCTCCTTTGCGTCGGCGTAAGCGCTACCGAAGGATTTTTCGACGACGGGGATATTGTCGATATCAAGGACTCCAAGGGCTCTTTGCTGGGTCGAGGCCGCATTCAGGCCTCTCACGATGAGGTGGAGTTGGCGCTGGGTCTCAATCGCAAGGAACTCGAGCGCAATCGTCTGCTCTCTCATCTGGCGGATCGTCCTTTAGTCCATCGTGATGATCTCGCGGTCTTTGAATAGTTAGCGAAGTATCGGAAAGGCTTGGTATGGATCCGTTACATGAAGAGATGAAACATCTGGCTCAAAGAGCTCAGAATGCTTCTATCGATTTGGGACTGACCAGCTTAGAGGCCCGTAACGGCGCTCTTTCGGCCATGGCTCAAATACTTCGGGATGAAGCCGATGCTATCGTGGCGGCCAATGAGGAAGATATGGCGGCAGCGCGGGAAAAGGGAACGAGTGATTCGCTTCTTGATCGGCTCATGCTTGATCGTAATCGCGTCTTTTCCATGGCATCGGCCCTTGATGATCTGCGGGATCTGCCCGATCCATTGGGAAGGATCATCGAGCAGCGTCGGCTACCCAATGGCATCGATCTTAAGCGAATCTCGGTTCCGTTGGGGGTCGTGGCTATCATCTACGAAGCACGTCCTAACGTCACCGCAGATGCGGCGGGCATTTGCCTCAAATCGGGAAATGCCTGTATTTTGAGAGGTGGCAGTCTTGCCGCCCGCTCCAATGAGGTGATCGCTGACCTTTTGGCCCAAGCGGCTGAAAGCGCCGGCATGCCCGCTGGTTCAATCGTGGCGGTGACCACGACGGATCGTCGTGCCACCGATGAGCTTATGGGTTTTCGGGAATATATCGATGTGCTGATTCCTCGGGGTGGTGCTGGACTTATTCGTCATTGCGTGGAGCATTCAAAGATTCCGGTGATCGAGACGGGAACCGGCAACTGTCACGTCTACGTCCATAAGTCTGCCGACCTCGCCAAAGCCCTTCCGATCGTGGTCAACGCGAAGACCCGTCGTTTCGGCGTCTGTAACGCGGCGGAGAGTCTGCTCGTGGAT
>CANRPV010000159.1 GCA_947632575.1 uncultured Eggerthellaceae bacterium
GTCCCGACTCCATTCATATTGTGATACCCATTGAGAGGCAAGAATAAGAGACTGCTCAGGCATGAGGCAGAAGGGCATCAAGCATAAAGGCATGGGATGGGAAATCACGGATGGAAAGGAATATAACAGAAAGGAACAAGATAGAAAGGGATGAGATAGAAAGGCAGGTATATAGGGCTTTTGAGCCATGGAGGCAAAACTTCGCTACGCCAGTCTATCTTTCCCTTGCGCAAGCGTGCATTAATCGTTAAAATCCTATCGCTACCTTGTAAAACTTCAAAGCAGCTTACGAATTGCAGCAAAGAACGGCTTGAAACATACCAATAAAGGAAGCGCTTGTGACTATCTATGATACGAAACCTGAGATTGGCTGCCTGAAAGTCTCTTCGAAATCATCACCCGCCTCGGTTGCTGGGGCCATCGCTGGCATGATAAAAGACGGCGTCGAGGTCGAAATCCAAGCCGTTGGCGCCGGAGCCGTTAACCAAGCAGTTAAAGCCATCGCCATCTCACGCGGATTTCTCTCTCCCGTAGGGATTGAGATCGTTTGTGTGCCGGCGTTTGCCGATATCGTTATCGATGGCGAGTATCGCACTGCTATCAGGTTTTCTATTGAGCCTCGAGATTCGCGCATGAGCCCAATCGCGGCGGACTTTAGCGACGAGTCTTAAGTCTTTGATACACGTCTCAGTCTTCATGATGGATCAATATCTCAGTGGTCTGACCTTCAGCATCCATACCTTTGGCTGCCAAATGAATAAGCATGACAGCGAGCGCATAGACGGTATGCTCGAAAGTCTTGGCGCCTTGGCGGTAGATTCTATCGAAGAGAGCGACATGGTCATTTTTATGACCTGTTGTGTACGCGAGGCCGCCGATACTCGTCTGTACGGACAAGTATCATCCTTAAAGAACATCCCTTTGCGCGAGGATAGCCCGCTTAATAAACGGCTCATAGCCATTGGCGGTTGCATCGGGCAACGGGACGGCGAGGGTCTGATAAAGGCGATGCCCCATGTAGATGTGGTCTTTGGTACTCACAACGTGGGTTCGCTTCCGGGTCTTATCAGAGAGAGCTTAGCGAAGCATAAGCCTCAGACGGAGATCCTTGAGAGCTCTGAGGGCTTCTCCACCGACTTGCCTACTCAGCGGGAACATAGTTGGGCCGCTTGGCTTCCGATAACTATTGGATGCAACAATTTCTGCTCCTATTGCATCGTGCCTTACGTACGGGGACGCGAAAAATCGCGCACGCTTGAATCCATTCGTCAAGAGGCCGAATCCTATGTGAGAGCAGGGGTGAAGGAGATCACTCTGCTCGGACAAAACGTCAATTCCTACGGTCGCGATCTTTATGGAGCGCCCCAATTTGTGCGTGTGTTGGATGAGGTCGCCGCAACCGGGATAGAGCGATTGCGGTTTGCCACAAGCCACCCAAAGGATTTAAGTGCCGAGGTCATCAACCGCTTTGCGAGCTTGCCTAATCTCATGCCAGCCCTGCATCTGCCGGTCCAATCGGGATCGAATCGCATCCTGAAGAGCATGAATCGCCACTATACGCGTGAGCATTATTTGGAACTCATAGAGCAACTGCGCAAGGTACGCCCTGATATCGCTCTTTCAACCGATATTATCGTGGGCTTTCCTGGAGAGAGGGAGGAAGACTTTCTCGATACGCTCTCACTGGTAGAAGAAGTGGGGTATCACCAGGTATTTACCTTCATTTACTCCAAGCGTGAGGGAACTCCTGCCGCTACTATGATCGATGATACCCCTCATGAGGTCATACAGCAGCGTTTTGATCGCCTCGTGGATCTTGTGCAGCAAAAAGCCTTTGAGGCCAATCAATCGGATGAGGGCAAGGTTCTCGATGTGCTTTTCGAAGGGGTCTCGAAACGCGATGTGACGAAGCTTTCGGGCAAAAGTCCCAAGAATCAGACCATTCACGTTCCTTTGCCGAGTGCAAAATCACCAGAGGATTTCATAGGCAAGATTTATCCTGTTCATATTGATGAAGCAAAGACCTGGTATCTAGCGGGTACGCTTCAGTAGGTGTCTTTTGAAGCCAATTCCTTGCATCGTCGGCCCCACAGCTTCGGGTAAGTCTGCGCTCGCTGAGAATATCGCTGAGAAACTTGGCGCCGAGATTCTCAGCGCTGATTCTATGCAGATCTATAAAGGCATGGATATCGGGACGGCAAAAGTTCCCTTATCAGAGCGAAAGGCCATCTATCACGGCATCGATCTCGTAAGTCCGGATGAACCTTATTCGGCGGCTTTGTTTCAAAGCTATGGACGTAGCGTGATCGAAGAGGTGCAAAAGAACAAGAGACGAACGCTTATTGTTGGCGGTACCGGTCTTTATATTCGCGCCGTCATGGACGATTACCAATTTCCAGCAGGTGAGCAGGTTGATAATCCCGTTCGCGAAGCCTTCGAGAAACTTCTTGAAGAACAAGGCGCTGACGCGCTCTGGCAACGTTTGCATTCCGTCGATCCCCAGAGTGCAGCGTTGATTCATCCTCATAATACCCGTCGAGTAATTCGTGCGTTCGAGCTTCTTCAAGAAGGTAAAAGCTATGCGGAGCAAGCGGCTGCCCTCAAGTCGATACCCGAGTTTTATCCTGGGGTATATATAGGCTTGTCCGTGGATCGTGACGTTTTGCGTGAGAGGATCGATCGGCGGGTTGATGCCATGGTTGCTGATGGTCTTGTGGATGAAGTGAATGAGCTTTTGAAGCAAGGAATTCGAGGAGTCATTACCTCATCACAGGCGATCGGATATAAAGAGATCGTCGCCGCCATCGAAGGCGATATGAGCTACGATGATGCTATCGAGGCGATTAAGCTTGCAACCAAGCGCTATGCGAAACGTCAGATGACTTGGTTTCGATCTGATAAAAGAATCCAGTGGATCGACGCCACTGACGCTAATATGGATGACGTCACAAGGCGTGCTTGGGAAGTGTTAAAGAACAACGACGCGCTCTAACCGAAAAGCGGGGAAGGGAATTTCGTGGATATAGCATTTTCGAAGAATCATGGCTTAGGTAATGACTTCGTCATGATCGACGATCGATCGAACCATCTCGATTTGACAATTGATCAGGTTCAGTGGATTTGCGATCGTCATAGAGGCGTGGGAGCTGACGGAGTGATTCTCATTCGCGATTCGCCGCGACCGGAATGTGCTGCCTATATGCACTATATAAACTCTGACGGAAGCCTTGCTCAAATGTGTGGCAATGGCGTTCGCTGCTT
>CANRPV010000160.1 GCA_947632575.1 uncultured Eggerthellaceae bacterium
ACTTTAATGGCGAGCGGACGCAGACGATCCTGCGGGAACATTTTCATTTTGGTGGGCCCAGCAGGATTCGCTCGCGTCAAGGCCAAGCCGCTGCGCGGCTGCTTCGCAGGCCTTGACTCTCGCCGCAACGGCGGTCTGAGCAGCATACCGCCGTAGTCGAACCAACGGTTCTCATCCTGCTGCGCCAAAAATGAAAAAGTTCCCTGCGGGAACATTTTCATTTTTGGTGGGCCCAGCAGGATTCGAACCTGCAACCAAAGGATTATGAGTCCTCTGCTCCGCCGTTGAGCTATGGGCCCTTAGGTCACTAAATACTGGATCAGTATATCATTCCCATTACGCTGCGCACCTCATCGAGCGTCTGGTACGCGATTTCATTGGCGCGACGATTACCCTCATGAAGCACCTCGCGGATATAGTCCGGCTGCTGCTCGAGTTCCACTCTTCTTTCGCGGATGGGGGCGAGGAACTCATTGACGCTTTCGGTCACGTACCGCTTAAGCGCGCCCGCTCCCTCATCGCCAATCTCATCGGCGATGTCTTGCTCGGAACGTCCGGTGCAAAGGGCAGCGGTGGTGAGCAGGGCGGATACCCCCGGGCGATTCTCGGGATCAAAGCTGATATGTCGCTCTGAGTCGGTCTGGGATTTCTTGATGAGTTTCGCCGTCGCCTCCGCGGTGGCAGAAAGGTCGATGGCGTTGCCATAGCTTTTGGACATCTTGCGACCATCGAGGCCGGGAATCTCTATAGCGTCGGTAAGCAGGCCGACAGGCTCTGGGAATACCTGGCCGAAGCGCTCATTGAAGCGCCGCGCGATCTGACGGGTTTGCTCGATATGGGGCAGCTGGTCTTTGCCCACCGGGACGATATTGCCCTTGCAAAAGAGAATGTCGCAGGCTTGATGAACCGGGTAGGTGAGCAACAGCCCCGTCAGGGTATGTCCTGAGGCTTCCTGCTCGGATTTAACCGTCGGATTGCGCAAGAGCTCCGATTCGGACACCAGAGAGAGGAAGGGGAGCATCAGCTGGTTGAGCGCCGGCACCGCGGAATGGGTGAAAATGATGGTGCGCTCGGGATCGATTCCGCAGGCAAGATAATCGATCACCATGTTATGAACGTTGTCGGCGATGGCCGAGGTGGTGTCGCGATCGGTGATGACCTGGTAGTCAGCGATGACGATGCGGGTGGTGATCCCGGCGTTTTGGATGGCTACGCGCTCGCGCAGGGTACCAAAGTAATGGCCTAGGTGCAGACGACCCGTCGGCCGATCGCCGGTCAGCATGATATAGCGCTCAGGATGGATCAGAAGGTCTGCTTTGACCTCGTCACTCATTTGCTTGCTAGCCATAAAGCTGTCCGTTGCCACGAAGCGTCCTTTCCCTCGAGCCGTTGCGAAGACTCGCTTTTCGAGAGTCTGAGACTTCGTGGCGGCGACAACAAAAAAGGTCAGTCGCGCTCGACTGACCTGGGAGATCTGGTGCGCCATGAAGGACTCGAACCTTCGACCTTGGGATTAAGAGTCCCCTGCTCTACCAACTAAGCTAATGGCGCATCCATGAGCTAGACAATTTTACGTGACCCAATGGGCGCACGCAAGAAAGTCTCAAGCGCGCTGGGGTGGCTAATCGGACTCGAACCGACGACCTCCAGAGCCACAATCTGGCGTTCTAGCCAACTGAACTACAGCCACCATAGCGCAAAGATGCATTATAGAGATGGATATAATCTTGCGCAAGCAGATCGGAAGGGTTCGTCCTCGCATTCACAGAAATCGTTTATGGAAATTGATCAGGACAGACGGTCAAGGCGTTAACCGCTGATTTCTTACTTTCCCAATACAGATTAAGCTCGTCTCGCATAAGTAGGCATACAATCGACAAGTGCGTAACTAAGCGAATCCCATCGCGAGGATTGCGCCGCGACTTGAGGCGACTGCATTGTGGAAAACCGGACAAAGGATGATTTATGAGCGCGAACGCTTCCTATATTACCGCTGACGATCTCTTTCTCTTTGCCAAGGGCGATTGGTTTCGGAGTTGGGAGAAGCTTGGCGCCCATAAAGATGAGCAGTACGGGCAGAGCGGCTATCGCTTTGCGGTGTGGTGTCCCGATGTGAAAAGCGTCTCAGTGATCGGGGACTTCAACAACTGGGATAACCAGGCTAACCCTCTCATCGTCACCGCTAACGGCGGTGTGTGGCAAGGCTTTGTGGCCGGCGCCACCGAGGGCGATCTCTATAAGTACTATATCGTCACTAAAGACGGAAGAGAGCTCTATAAGGCCGACCCCTACGCCTTCTGGTCCGAATGTCCTCCGGGAACCGCCTCGCGGGTCTGCGATGCAAGCAAGTATGCCTGGCAGGATGAGGCCTGGCTGAAGGATCGTGCCTCAACCGATAAGATGAAGATGCCGCTCAACATCTACGAGGTGCATCTGGGTAGTTGGAAGCGCCATGACGACGGTTTGGATGGTATCGGATCCGGAGAGGGCGCGGGTTCTTATCTTAGCTATGACGAACTGGCTGTGGAACTGGTCGACTATGTGAAAGAGATGGGCTATAGCCATATCGAACTGATGCCTGTGATGGAGCATCCTTTCGATGGTTCTTGGGGTTATCAGGTGACCGGTTACTATGCTCCTACGGCTCGCTATGGCAAGCCGGATCAATTCCGCGCTTTTATCGATGCCTGCCATCAAGCAGGTATCGGCGTCATCCTCGACTGGGTCCCCGGTGGTTTTTGCCGGGATGCCCATGGCCTCGTGGAATTCAACGGCTCCATGCTCTATGAGAAAGAGGAGCATCCCGATTGGGGTACCTACAAGTTCGATCTTTCCCGTGGAGAGGTTCAGAGCTTTTTGATCTCCAATGTGCTCTACTGGCTTGAGAACTTCCATGCTGACGGCATACGTATCGATGGCGTCACCTCGATGCTCTATTTGAACTTCGGCATCGACGATCCGCGGCTGAAGAAGTTTAACGAAAAGGGCACCGAGGAAGATTTCGTCTCCATCGAGTTCGTCAAAAAGACCAACGAGACCGTCGCCATTCAGCATCCCGATGTGATGCTCATGGCTGAAGAGTCGACGGCGTGGCCTTTGGTGACCTATCCGCCCGATGTGGGAGGTCTGGGCTTTCACTTCAAGTGGGACATGGGATGGATGCACGATACGCTCCACTACATGCAGACCGACTTCCCATGGCGTCCGGGCAACCACCGCCTGCTCACGT
>CANRPV010000161.1 GCA_947632575.1 uncultured Eggerthellaceae bacterium
CCACACCTTCTTGCGGCCGCCCCAAATCGACTGGGACTATGACCCGGTAGGAAGCTATGTACTCAACTTCGATCTCGATGAGGCGTTGCAGGGCAAACGAGTCTGCATCTCCTTCCAAGGCGTCGAGGAGGCCTTCTATCTCTGGCTCAACGGCACCTTCATCGGCTATAGCGAGGACACGTTCACACCCTCCGAATTCGATCTCACGTCCGCGATCAAAAACACCGGCAACCGTCTGTGCGTCGAGGTCTACAAGCGCTCGAGCGCGGCTTGGATCGAAGACCAGGACTTCTTCCGTTTCTCCGGCATCTTCCGCGATGTCTATCTTTACGCCAAACCTGAAATGCACATCGAGGATTTCTGGGCCAAGGCGTCTCTTAAGGACGACTACGCCACCGGCACCCTGGAGCTCGAGCTTAAGGTATCCCGAGCTGACGGCCTTAAGACTCTCATGCTCGATCACCATCCCGATGGCTACGACCTGCTCCTCGAGCTACGTGGCCCCCAGGGTGATCTGGTCATCCAAGACGAACCGAGTTTCACCTTCGAGGACGGTGCCTTCAAAAGCAAGGTCTTCGAGCTTGCCGGGGTGGAGGTCTGGGACCATGATCATCCCGCGCTTTACGAGTGCATGATGAAACTTGTGAAGGAAGGTGGCGAACTGGTAGAGGCGGCCGTCTGCCGCATCGGCTTCCGTCGCTTCGAAATGATCGATAAGGTCATGTGCCTTAACGGTAAACGCCTGCTCATCGAGGGCGTCAATCGCCACGAGTGGAGTCCTGAGACCGGCCGTGCCATCGGCAAAGCTGAAATGGAGCAGGATATTGCCATCTTCAACCGCAACAATATCAGCGCCGTGCGCACCTGCCATTATCCCGACCAGAGCTATTGGTACGATCTCTGCGACGAAAATGGCATCTACGTGATGGACGAGACCAATATGGAAAGCCATGGCTCCTGGCAAAAGCTTGGCGTACCCGAGCCGTCATGGAACGTGCCCGGCAATTATCCGGAATGGGAGGCCTGCGTGGTCGACCGCGCCACCTCGATGCTCGAGCGCGACAAGAACCATCCCTCGATTCTCTGGTGGTCCTGCGGAAACGAGTCTTACGCGGGCACCTGCATTATGGCTATGACCAACTACTTCCATAAGCGGGACGCTTCTCGCATCGTCCACTACGAGGGAGTCTTCTGGAACCGCGAATATGACGCCATCAGCGATGTCGAGAGCCGCATGTACGCCACCCCGTGGGATATTCGCGAATACCTGGAAAACGATCCTCAGAAACCCTTTGTCAACTGCGAGTACATGCATGACATGGGCAATTCCCTTGGCGGTATGGAAAGCTATGTGGAGCTGGCTGATGAATTCCCGATGTACCAAGGGGGATTTATCTGGGACTACATCGATCAGGCCCTCTACTACATCGACGTCAATGGCAATCGCGTCTTAGGTTATGGCGGCGATTTCTCCGACCGGCCCTCCGACTACAACTTCAGCGGCAATGGCATCGTCTTTGCTGACCGCAGCGAAAAGCCCGCTATGCAGGAAGTACGCTTCTGGCATACCCCCAAGGAGGTTCGTGACAAGCTTCTCGCCAAGAAAGATTCTTGGTATGCCAAGGAGACAAAAAAGCTAGAGCAGGCGACAAATCTTGTCAGCGGCGGAAAGCTTTATTCGACCGTCGATGATGGACAAGTGGGCGTTAAGGGCGATAACTTCGCGATCATGTTCGGCTACGGAGAAGGTGGTCCCACCTCCCTGGTCTACGATGGAGTGGAGTGGGTATTCCGCGCGATGAGGCCCGCCACCTGGCGTGCGCTCACCGAAAACGACAAGGGCTGCGGATTTCATATTCGCAGCGCCCAATGGATGGGAAGCGATCTTTTCCTCAAGACCGTCGGACTCGACAAAGAGATCAAAGACGATAAGGTCAAGATCACCTATCACTTCCTCACCAACACCCAGCCTGAGACCTCGATCGATGTGGCCTACACCGTTGACTGCGAGGGAAGCATCCTTGTCGATGTCCACTATGAGGGCAAGAAAGGCCTGCCTGAACTGCCAGTCCTTGGCATGCGCTTCATGACCGACCGTCCCATCGATCGCTTCCAGTGGTTGGGCCTCTCAGGCGAGACCTATCCTGATCGCAAGAAAGGCGCTCGTGCTGGTTGGTTTGAGGATTATCCCCATGAGGCCGACTACCTGGTTCCCCAGGAAAACGGCTGCCATACCGATACGCTCAAAGCTACGCTTATCACCGATACCGCAGATGGCCCGAAGAAGCTCCATATCTATGCCATCGACAAGCCCTTCTACTTCTCGGCTCTGCCTCACACTCCCTTTGAGCTCGAAAACGCCATGCACAAAGAGGAGTTGCCGACTTCCAAGCGCACCACCGTGTGCATCCATGGTGCCATGCGCGGTGTCGGCGGCATCGACACCTGGCAAACCGATGTGGAAGAGGCCTATCGTCTGTCAGCGGAGGAGGATATACACTACTCGTTCATGATCAAACGGAGTTAGGGAGATAAGTCCGCCATGCCTGATGGGTCGCATAAACCTGATGGGCTGAATAAACCTGATGGGTCGCATACATCTGATAGGCCACATAAACTTGATGGGGCGCATAAACCTCTGATCGGAGTTTTGGCCTTGGTTGATCTGAGGCGGGATAGCTATTGGATGCTTCCCGCCTACTTCAACGGCATCCAACAAGCGGGCGGACTTCCCATTATGCTTCCTATCACGACTGATCCGACGGACCTCAAGCAGCTCTGCGATCTTTGCGATGGCTTTCTTTTTACGGGCGGTCAGGACGTGCACCCAAATCTTTATGGCGAAGAACGGCTCTACGAATCCGTCGATAGCTTCGGCCCTCGGGATAGCATGGAGTGGCCGCTTCTCGAGATGATATTGGAAAAGGATAAGCCCTATCTGGGGATTTGCCGCGGTCTTCAGCTTCTCAACGTGTATTTTGGCGGCAGCCTATACCAAGACATTCCAAGTCAATACCCAAGCGATGTCGAGCATAAGCAAAGGCCTCCCTATGACCGAGCGATTCACGAGGTGCTGATAGAGGAGGGCTCTCCCTTGCAGAAACTCTTGAAGGCGAAAATGCCGGCATCGCTTCAAAACAATCCGAACCCGGAAATAGTAGTGCTACCTCAAAAGAAAACCGCGCCGGAACCGGAGACGTCGAAATCTTCTGAACCTGATC
>CANRPV010000162.1 GCA_947632575.1 uncultured Eggerthellaceae bacterium
TTATAAGCGCTGCGGTATCATTCATTTGGATTACTTAAGCGAAGGTGTGAAGGAGCGCATCGCTTACGAAAAGCCGATATAGGGCTTTCTTTAGGTATAGGGCTTTTACGCTCTTTGCTATTCAGTGGTTCGATGGCTTGCTGGCGATGTGAAGCGCCGCGATGCCTCCTGTGAGGTTTTGCCAACTCACCTCGGAGAATCCCACTGATTCCAGCAGTGCGGCATAGTCAGCCTGGGTCGGGAAAGCCTTGATGGAGTGAGCCAGGTAAGTGAAACTTTCGGACTCTCCTGCGATGAGGCGCCCCCAGAGGGGAATGATATGGTCACGGTAAAACCCATAGAGCGCGCGCCAAAGCGGATTGGACGGGGTAGAAAACTCCAGACAAAGGAGGCTTCCACCGGGCTTGAGCACCCGATGCATCTCCGTAAGAGCGCGCTTTCGATCGGGGATGTTGCGGATGCCATAGGCGATCGTCACGACATCGAAGCTCCCATCGCTAAAAGGGAGTGCTTGGGCATCGGCCACTGAGAATCCGATCGTGACGCCATCCGCCGCCCCGTTTTGATAATGGTTTTCGGCCACCCGGAGCATTTCGGGGACCAAATCGGTGCAAACGATGTGCGCGGGATGCTTGGCCCGAGCGAGGGCAAAGCTTACATCTCCTGTTCCACCTGCGACATCTAACACCACCGATTGACCATCAACGGGGGCCGCTT
Source organism: uncultured Eggerthellaceae bacterium (assembly GCA_947632575.1). Lineage (GTDB taxonomy): Bacteria > Actinomycetota > Coriobacteriia > Coriobacteriales > Eggerthellaceae > CANRPV01. The sequence goes on from CANRPV010000162.1 coordinate 718, forward strand.
CCACCAGGGCTTGCCGCCAATGGCGGTAGGTTCCCAAGCTTGACCAGGCATTAAAGCGCTCATAGCGCGGGGCGATGGAAGAGAAGATGCTTTGCACTCTCTGAGTGCTCAGCTCAGCGGGCGCTTCTTTGCCGGTTTCAGTATCGATTGCCATGGCTTTGAGTATAGCAATACCCTTTGGAAGTTTGCCGGAAGCGCTAGAGCAGTCGTCGCAGAAGTATGGCCGAGTGTTATCATTAGCTCTTAAATGTGCCGTCGACCAAGGGGGTCGCCCGTGCTACTTCGTGCCCAATATGTGATGCCAGTGACGTCCGAGCCTATCAGCAATGGTGCTGTGCTCGTGAAAGACGGCGTGATTCGTGATGTCGGCGAAGCGCCGATGCTGATGCTGCGCTATCCTCAAGAGGAGATTCAGGACTACGGACGTGCCGCTTTAATGCCTGGCATGATCGATCTCTATGCCCGTATCGAAGCTTCGGCGATGCGCGGATTGCTCGATGACGTGCCCTTTGCGAGCTGGGCCATCGCGTATCTGAGCATGGCGATGAAGATGGAGCAGAACGACTGGAACAGCTCCGCTCTCATCGGCGGTCTCAATTCCCTCGAGAGCGGCATTACTACCATCGGCGATATCAGCAGCACGGGTGCGAGTTTTTACACCGCTCAGCGGCTTGGTTTGCGCAGCGTGATTTATCGCGAGGTAGGCGCCGTCGACCGAAAGCGCGTGGATTACGCCATGCGGATGGCCCTTGAGGATATCCATCACTGGCAGGAACAAAGCGACACCTCTCGTACCATTATCGGTATCGGAGCGCCGTCGATCTACAATACTCATCCCATCGTCTTCTCTAAGGTATCAGAGGTCGCTGTGGCTGAGGATTTGCCGGTGGCCATGCCTTTGGCAGCCAGTCGGGAAGAGGAAAGCTTCGTGCGCTACGGTTCCTCGCCATTTTCCATTCACTCCGCGAACCTCCAGCGCGGCTTCATCGAGCTGCCGCCTTGGCTTCCCACGGGAGTCACTCCGGTAAACTACGCTCTGAACTGGGGCGCCTTTGAGTCTTCACGTGTGATGGTGATTCACAGCACCTATGTGAACGAGGCGGATCTCGCCAAGATGCGTGAGTACAAGGTCAACGTCTGCGCTTGTCCGCGCGCCAACGCCCAGCTTGGCAACGGGGTCGCTCCTGTAGATGAGTTTTTGAGGGCCGGCCTGAACGTAGGCCTCGGCACTGGCTCTCCCGCGGCGACTAACTCCACGGACTTCCTTTCGGAGATGCGCATCGGCATGCTCCTGCAGCGGGTTACCAGCCACCGTCGTTTCTTCGATGCGAAGACGATGATCGAGCTTGCCACCATCGGCGGCGCTCGTGTTCTGGGCATCGATGACAAGGTGGGGTCCTTGGAGATCGGGAAGGCGGCTGACATCATCGCCGTCAATCTTGGCTCCTACCAGCGCACGCCCATCAGCAGCCCCGAATCCATCATCGTCAACACCTGCTCGGTCGATGACGTGGTCATGACCATGGTCGCGGGTAAAACCCTCTACGATCGGGGCGAATGGCATGTTGACGTGGATTTCTCGCTGCTTGGGGAGCGCCTCACCAAGATTCGACAGAAGCTGAAGGCGTAAATCCATGGCGCAATCTCGCAAGCAGGCCTCAAAACAGCAGAATAAGCTCACGCGTCAGCAAAAGCTTGACCGGGCGAAAGCCGCCTCCGAAAAGGAACGGCGGGCTCAGGAGCGGGCTCTCGCGGCGGGGCGCACCAAAAAAATCTTCGCTGTGATCGTCTGCGTCATTTTAGTGATAGCGCTAGGGATTCCCGCCATCGCATTGACGGTGCTCTCTTCCATGTAAGGTGTGACGTCGATGTTTGGTATCAGCGGTGCAGAGATTGTCCTTATCCTCGTCTTCGCCTTTTTGATCTTTGGGCCGGATAAACTTCCCGACATCGCCAAAACCGTCGGTAAGGCTATCGCCAAGTTCCGCGACGCTCAAGAGGACATGAACTCGACGCTTAAGAATAATGCCGTGTTCGATAAGGATTCAGACACGCCTTTCAAAAATCCCCTCGACATGATTGATAACGCGGCCGCCACTGCGAAAAAGACAGCCGACACCGCCAAAAGCGCTGCTGCCGTCGCCGCCGCGAAGGTGAGTGAGAAGGCGGAGAGCTTCTCCGAGCGCAAGGCGCGCTACGACAAGGAACGGGCGGCTCGCTTGGCGGCCGAGCAAGGGGAACCCACGAAAAAGGCTGTCGAGGCTGCCGACGATGCTGCCAAAGAGAGCACAGCCAGCGCGAGCGTAGAAAGCACAGTTGGCAAGAGTACAGTGAGCGCAGCTAGCGCGAACATGGAAAGCGCAGCTAGTGCGAGTACAGATAATACGGCCAGCGCGGCTGCTGCCAGTGAGAAGGAAGGGGACTAAGCGGT
>CANRPV010000163.1 GCA_947632575.1 uncultured Eggerthellaceae bacterium
GACCTCTCCGAGCTCGAAGGATTGCGCGTGCTGGTCGCTGACGACGACGCGCTGGCGGCGGAAAACTCCTGCGTGCTTCTCAAAGAGATGGGAATGGACGCGAACTACGTCCTTTCCGGCGATGCCGCCATCGAGGAGATCATCGTCGCCAAAGATGAGGCCAAAGACTACGTCGCGGTCATTTTGGATTGGCGCATGCCGGGCAAGAGCGGTGTCGAGACGGCCCGCGAAATCCGCGAGCGCGTCAGCGAGGATCTGCCGATCATCATCCTGTCGGCCTATGACTGGTCCGCCATCGAACAAGAGGCCCGTGCTACGGGTGTCGATGCCTTCATTTCCAAACCGCTCTTCAAGTCTCGCTTGGCTCATGTGATGAGAGAGCTGCTTATAAGTCCTGATGAAGCTCCCGAGACGGTGTTAGAGAACCTTCAGAAGCAGGATTTCTCGGGCTATCGCATTCTTCTCGTTGAAGACAACACGCTGGCTGCATCCATCGCTCAGGAGATTCTCGATATCACCCATGCGGAAACCGATCATGCGGAAAACGGCAAGGTCGCGCTCGATATGATCTTACATGCCGAGCCCGGCACCTATGATCTGATTCTCATGGACATCCAGATGCCCATCATGAATGGCTATGAGGCGAGTGAGGCAATACGTGAGGCGGCAAACGAGGGGAGGCCCGATCTCGCGGAGATTCCCATCATCGCGCTGACAGCGGATGCCTTTAATGATGACGTGATCAAGGCGCGCAAGGCTGGCATGAATGCCCATATGTCCAAACCGATGGAGATCGACAATCTCATAGCTATGCTCAACGAATGGCTGCCCACCACGACGAAATGAGTATTCTCCCATGACGAAAGAGAACACGATTCCTAGATCAAAGGGCCTGCTGAGAAGCGTTGCGAGCCTTTGTATGGCGCTGGGCTTATCGGTTGCGCTCTGCGGGGTTGCGGCTGCGCCTCCACTGACAAGCGAAGCTTTCGCGGTAACCAACGTGTCGGGCTTCTCCGACCGGGTCATACGCGTCGGCTACTTCCCCTTCTCCGGCTATCACGAGATCAACGCCGACGGCAGTCTTTCGGGTTACGGCTACGATTTTCTGCAGATGATCGGCGCCTATCTGGATGGCACCTACGAGTATCTCGATACCGATGGCAGCTACTCCGAGGCGCTCGATATGCTGGCCGCAGGGGAACTTGATCTGGTCACCTCGGTGTCGAAGACACCCGCGCGTGAGGAGCTCTTCTTATTCAGCGAACGACCCATCGGCACGAACTCGACCATTTTTACGGTCAAGGCTGGAAACGATAAGGTCGTCTCGGAGAATTACGACACCTACTACGGCCTTGTCATCGGAATGATCGACGGAAACTCGAAAAACGATGTGTTCGCCGAGTTCGCCGAGGAGAAGGGTTTTGACTACACGCCGGTGTACTTCGAGAGCGAGGCGGAGCTCTCCGATGCTCTGCAGAGCGGGGAAGTGGAGGGCGCCGTTAGCGGCTCTCTGCGTACGATCAACAATGAGTGGGTCATCGAGACCATGAACCCCTCACCGTTTTACGTGGTGACCTCTAAAGACAACCCTCAGTTGATGGATGAGATCAATGAGGCAATCGCCCAACTCGATATCACCACTCCCGAATGGCGAAGCGAACTCAATCGGGAGTACTACTCCGTTGACAGCGGTGGTGCGATCATGCTTACCGCTGCTGAGCGCACCTATATCGAGTCGTTGCGGCAATCGGGGGATAAACTCTCCGTGCTTTTTAATCCCGATCGCTATCCCTACTCCTATATTGAAGATGGCGAGGCTAAAGGCATCATGCCGACCGTCTTTAACGCCATCGCCGAAAACCTTGATCTGCCTTTTGAGTACGTGTTCACCGAGAACCAGAAACAGTACTACGAACTGCGCAGACAAGACGATGTGGATATCGTCATCGACTTTTTGGATAACTACTACACCGCTGAGCAGGAAGGCTACAAGATCACGAAGCCCTACCTGATCACGGACTTCACGCGCCTGACTCTCGCAGAAAATGAGGGTAACGGCGTTGGGGATACCATCGCCACCGTCGATGGAGCCTCGAACCTCATCAATTTCGTTACCGCGCGCTATCCCGATAAGGAGTTGCTCTACTACGAGGATCTGGAGAGCGCGATTGACGCCGTACGTGATGGCAAGGCCGATTCGGCCATCCTGTATTACTACACGGTTGAAGATGCCATCCATCGCGATCTGCGCAATCAGCTGACCTTCAACATGCTTTCTGACGCTACGTTCTCCTATTCGATGGGCGTCAACATCCATGAGCCGTCGGCGCTTCTTACCTCGCTCACGAAAGGCATCAACGCGCTGGGGGACACCGGTATTAACGCCATTGTGGACGCCAATACCGGAACCGGTGGCTCCCATCTCAATCTCTCGTTGGTGGATTTCCTTTATGCGAACCCCTTGTTTATGGCGCTCATCATCGTTGGACTTTTGCTGCTGCTATTCGCCATCGCCATGCTGGTCGTGCGCTCTCGCAACCAAAAGCGCCTGCAGGCCACCGTCGATGAGGTGTCGGCGAAATACGAGGAGCAACAAGACGCCCTCTCCGATGCGCTTGCCCTGTCTCAGCAGGCCAATCGTGCGAAATCGACCTTTCTCAACTCCATGAGCCATGATATTCGCACGCCCATGAACGCCATCATCGGCTTTTCGAGGCTTGCCTCTGAGCACATCGATGATCGCACGAAAGTGAAGGACTACCTGGGAAAGATCCTGATTTCCTCCGACCACTTGCTTTCGCTCATCAACGATGTGCTCGACATGAGTCGTATCGAAAGCGGCGAGGTGAACATCGAAAACAGGCCGGAAGATCTCTTGGGTATCATAGAGACCATAAGCGACATCATTGAGACCGATGTCATGAACCACCAGATTGAATTCTCCATTCAAACCCATGATATCGTGCACCACTTCGTCTATTGCGACCGGCTGCATCTCAACCAGGTGCTCCTTAATTTGCTCTCGAACGCTATCAAGTTCACGCCAGCAGGTGGGACCGTGTCGTTCTCCCTGCGTGAGGCGCCCTGCGAAAAGTTACCTGCTGGTGAGTCGGGTGGCGAGGATACAACTGAGGATACAACCGAGA
>CANRPV010000164.1 GCA_947632575.1 uncultured Eggerthellaceae bacterium
GCCGTTCTGGGCCATGACGCCGACGAGGGCGTGTGGAATGTAGAGTTCCTCTAGATAAGCGACCTCGTCATCAGTGAGCGTGAGCTCCGTGGCGTGAGCCATGCCATCCACCTGGGGAAGCTTCGTCGCGCCTACAACCGGCGCCGTCACCTTCGTGAGCAGCCACGCAAGCGCGATCTCGGTCATCGGGACATCGCGCTCATTGGCGAGTTCTGCAACCCGCGCGATGATCTTCGAATCCGCTTCGGCAGTTGCATCGTACTTGAACTTCGCGTACGCATCCTCTTCCAGACGCTTCGAGCTCTCACCGGGACGCTTTGAAAGGCGCCCTCCCGCAAGAGCGCTATAAGGCGTCATCGCTATAGACTCCTCATGGCAAAGCGGAACCATTTCACGCTCTTCTTCCCGTGCGATCAGGTTGTAATGGTTCTGAACCGAAACGAATTCTGTCAACCCATGATAGCGAGCATAGCTGTTCGCCTTCTCGAGCTGCCAGGCGAAACAATTCGAGATGCCGATAGCGCGGGCCTTGCCAGCAACGACCGCGTTATGCATTCCCTCCAGAATCTCCTCCATCGGCGTGTGATAGTCCCACATATGGCAGATATAAAGGTCGACGTAGTCGAGTCCGAGGTTGGCAAGACTTTTATCGAGGTAGTTCGCGACGTGCTCCTGTCCGGTGACGCCGTTATCGATTTCCTCTTGGGTGCGCGGCGTAAATTTCGTCGCGATCACGAAGTCATCGCGCCGGGCGAAATCCCGTAGAGCCTGACCAACAAATTGCTCGCTCGTGCCGTTTTGATAGACCGGCGCCGTGTCGTAAAACGTGATGCCGAGATCGAGGGCACGCTTGATAATCTCTCGCGTGGCCTCCTCGTCGATCGTCCAAGAATGCTGACCCGTCGCGGCATTGCCGAATCCCATGCAGCCCAAGCAAATGCGAGAGACCTTGATGCCCGAATTCCCTAGCTGTGAATACTCCATAAATGATGAGCCTTTCTCCTGTTAAGCAGCGTCTCTAATGTTGACATTATGTCAGTTTACTGTCAACATGAAACTGCCATCATGTTCGTTTGGATACCTGAGATAGAAAGGTTCACCCATGAACATCGTCGTATTAATGGGCAGTCCCAACGAAAACGGATCGACATCACTTCTCGTGAAAGCGTTCGAGCAAGGCGCCGTAGAGGCAGGGCATCACGTCACGGTTATCAATTGCGATCAAGCATCAGTGGCACCCTGCACCGGCTGCATCGCCTGCGGCTACAACGGCCCTTGCGTTCAAAAGGACGATATGGAGACCATCCGGCCGGCGATCCTTAGCGCCGATTTGCTCGTTTTCGCGACGCCGCTTTATTACTACGGCATGTCGGCACAGATCAAAATCATTATCGATCGGTTCTGCGCGTTCAATTCCCGCTTGCAAAGTAAAAGGCTTAAAAGCGCCCTGCTCACCGTCGCTTGGAACAGCGACGACTGGACCTTTGACGCACTTGTCGCCCACTATAAGACGCTCGTACGCTATTTGAATCTCGACGATCAGGGTGTGGTTTTGGGATATGGCTGCGGCACTCCGTCGATGACCCGATCAAGCCGCTACCCCACCGCCGCCTATGAGCTAGGACGCTCGTTATAAACTAGCAAACGAAGTTTTGTCCAACTACCCGAATCCGACATGAAAGTTCTCCCATGCCAAAAGTAACCGCAGCCTTCACCGAAGCCCGTCGAGAAGAGATACTTAATGCCTGCGAGCAGCTCTATCAGACCACGGACTTTAAGGACATCACGGTGGCTGACATCGCCGCGATGACGAGTCTTTCGCGCGCATCGATCTATAACTACTTCCAGACAAAAGAAGAGATCTTCCTCGCCTTGCTCAAACGGGAATACGACGCCTGGATCGCAGCGCTGGACGAATTTCGCGAGACTCACGACGAAGTCTCGGTGGACGAGTTCGCCGACGCACTCGGATCCACCCTTCAGGACAGATGGCAGCTACTTAAGATCATGTCGATGAACCACTACGACATGGAAAGCAGTAGCCGACCCGAGGCGCTCACGGAATTCAAGGTCTCCTACGGCGCGTCAATGGATGCCCTTGAAGCCTGCCTCGCAAAGTTCTTCCCCACACTCGACGAGGTCGAACGCGAGAACTTCATCTACGCGTTCTTCCCGTTCATGTTCGGCATCTACCCCTATACCTACGTCAACGACAAACAGCGAGAAGCCATGAAAGCCGCCGGTGTCGATTACGTCTTCATGAGCATCCGCGAACTCACAAGTCGTTTCGTGAAAACGCTTTTAGCGCCCTCCCTCTCTTAACGCTAGGAGGGATTCGAACCCCCGACGTACTGATTCGTAGATATGAAATCCGCTAGGATAGTCGAGGAACTTAACGGAAGATAGCGGCCGTGGACTGGCCTTTTGCGGAAACTCGATCTCTTTCGAGGAGGCACGTTTCTGATCGATAGTGTCCTGAACCGCGGTGGTTATTGGGCTATCGCATGGCGCCAATCTCAATCAGTCTCAAGGACCGGGTTAGACCTCAATCAGTTCGTAGTCGGTAGTGCCGAGGCCGATGGCGGTGGCGTGGTCGAAGATGTGGAGACCGTCGCGTGATTCGATGCGTTTGATCAGGTCCTGACCGTCGGGCGCACTATAGATGAGATCGACGCAGGCGCGATCGAGCGCCACAGGATCGAGCGAGGCCAGAATCCCAATGTCTTCCATCGTCGGCTCGGCCGGGTGGGCGTCGCAATCGCAATCGACGCTCAAGTTGTTCATAACGTTCACGTAAGCCATCTGCCCTGCTTTTTGCGCGGCGACAGCACTCACAGCCTCAGCCATACTTTCCAAAAACGCCTGCTGATTCCCGCCGAAAATCTGGGTGGTACTCGTACCACCGGAATGGATGAGCGCTTTACCCGCTGGAGCGGCGATGCCGATAGAGCAGTTCTTCATCGCACCGCCGAAGCCGGCCATCGCGTGGCCCTTGAAATGGGCCAACGAGATGCAGGTGTCGTAATCGAGAAAATGGGACCCGACGATGTCCTCGTCAAGGTGCGTCCCGCCCGTTACCGGAAGCGACGCGGTCCCGTCGGCGTCCATGATGTCCAC
>CANRPV010000165.1 GCA_947632575.1 uncultured Eggerthellaceae bacterium
GCGCGACCGTTATGAGGCTCACCATCAGGTGCATTTCACCGACGAGGCACTGCAGGCGGCGGTGGCTCTATCGGATCGTTATATCCAGGATCGCTATCTGCCGGACAAGGCCATCGACGTGTTGGACGAGGCTGGCGCCCGCATGCGCATCAGAAACATGACGCTGCCCAAAGAGCTGCGAGAGCTCGACGATGAGCTTCGCCGCATCCGTGCGGAGAAAGACGGCGCCATCGCCGATCAAAACTTCGAGCGCGCGGCTCAGTTGCGTGATGAGGAAGCCCAGCTCAAGCTTAAGCGTGAAGAGGCGGAAAAGCAGTGGGAGGAAGACAGCTCAAAGACGGTCCAACAGGTCACCGTCGAGGACATCGCGGATGTGGTGTCCATGACCACGGGCGTACCGGTCTCAAGCCTGACCGAGGCTGAAACCGAGAAGCTTCTGCGGATGGAAAGCGTCCTGCATGAGCGCATCGTAGGCCAAGATGAAGCGGTGACGGCTCTGTCCAAGGCCATCCGTCGCTCCCGCTCTGGCCTGAAGGATCCGAAGCGGCCCGCTGGCTCCTTCATCTTCCTTGGCCCCTCCGGTGTCGGTAAGACCGAGCTTTCGAAGGCGTTGGCTGAGTTCCTTTTCAACTCGGAGGACGCGCTGATCTCCTTCGACATGTCCGAATATATGGAAAAGCACACGGTGTCTCGCCTGATCGGTTCGCCTCCCGGTTACGTCGGATTCGACGAGGGCGGCCAGCTCACCAAGGCGGTGCGGCAGCGTCCCTACTCCGTCGTGCTCTTTGATGAGATCGAGAAGGCTCATCCCGATGTGTTCAACATCCTCCTTCAGATCCTCGAGGAAGGAAGACTGACTGACGCCCAAGGTCGCACGGTTGATTTCCGCAACACCGTGATCATCATGACCTCCAACGTAGGCGCGCGCGATATCGCTCAGTCCACGCCGCTCGGCTTCTCCATGAGCGATGGCGGCGGGCTTTCGGATAAAGAGATCAAAAGCCGTGTCATGACTGAGATGAAGAAGCTCTTCCGGCCCGAGTTCTTGAACCGTATCGATGAGATCATCGTCTTCAAGTCCCTCACCGAAGATGAGATCGCTCAGATCGTCGAGCTCATGGTCTCAGAGTTGCGGGATCGCATGATCGCCCAGAACATGACCATCAATCTGGACGAGGAGGCTCGCAAGCTGATCGCCAAGGAGGGCACCGACGTCACCTTCGGCGCCCGTCCTCTCCGCCGCGCCATCCAAAGGTTGTTGGAGGATCCGCTTTCCGAGCAGATCCTTGAGGGTCGTTGGACCAGCGGTTCGGTGGTGGATGTTCACGTGCGCGACGGCGAGCTGGTGTTTGAGGCTGGCGAAGGCTCGATCCCCGCGCCTCGTAAACGTGACAGCATCGCCCGCGACGCGGAATTGCTGCTGACGAACTTCGATCTGGGTCATGCGGGCGCTCGTCCAAGTCCCGTGGGAACCCTGTCGGACGGCTCGGCTGACTAAGATCCCATTCCAAGGCATTTACGATTTTTTGAGCTCCCCCAAGGGATTGGGGGAGCTTTGCTGTCGTATACTGGCTGCCAAGAGAAGCGTCAGGGGGACATCATGCTAAAAGCTGTAGATTCATTTGTCACGCCGTCAGGGTTGAGGTCGCCTGAGTTTCTCATAGATGAACTCGATTTAGATATGCTGACCGATAATGCCATCGGCTTGCAGGGTATGGTGGACGATCATCCGGAGACCGCCGCCATCATCCTGGCGGGAGGAATGGGTGAGCGCTTCGGTCAAGAGGGCGGAAAGCAGCTGGTGGAAATCGCCGGCAAGCCTATTCTCACCTGGTCAGCTGAGGCCTTCGACGCGGTGGGCGACATTGGACTGATCGTGATCGTCGCACCTGAAGAGCGCATGGACGAATACCTGAGCCGTGCGATCGATCCGTTTCCCTTTGTAACGCCTATCGTCTTGGCTCCCGCAGGATCCATCCGTCAGGAATCGGCCTTTTCGGGTCTTGAATACGTGGGTGATGAGTTCAACTACGTGGTGCTTCATGATGGCGTGCGTCCTTTGGTGACCCCCGAGCTCATTTTGCACACCATCAATACCGTCAAGGGCAACGTCGATTGCGATGGTGCGGTGGTAGCACACCCGGCCATCGACACGCTTAAAGTGGTGGAAAATGGCGTCATCATCGGAACGCCTGATAGAACGGTCTTCTGGAATGCCCAGACCCCTCAGGTGTTCAGGGCGGGCATCTATCGGCGGGCTCATGCCTCGGCTCTCTCCGATGGATTTGTCGGCACCGATGACTCCTCGCTTATCGAGAGGCTCGGCGGTCGAGTTTTAGTGGTCGAAGGCAAGAGAGACAACATAAAGTTGACGGTGCCCGAAGATTATGAGGTGCTCGCAGCCGCTGTCTCTGGGCGTTTTAATTGGCATGGGACGGAAGGCGGTCGGGAAGCGTAAATCCTCCGAGCCGCTTTTTTAAACTCCTATAAAATGAAGGCGTTTTAGCGGTAAGAAAAGAGCCTTGGGCTCACAAAGCCCCTGGCTCATAACGGAAGAGAACGATCCCATGCCTGATCAAGAGTCGAACAAGCCAAATCTCGAGAAAATCGAAGAAGAACTGCAAGAAGTCGAAGACGAGATCAGAGAAGCCGAGCAGCTGGATGATGGCCTCTTTGACGATGCGGTAGCCGGAGCCGACGTGGTTATTGATGGCAAGCGTCAAAACCTTGGCTTCAATTGGAAAAAGGCTGAGCCCTGGCAGCGCAAGCGCATGGTGGGCTCGTTTTTGGCCGTCGCGATTATCTTCGTGGCGTTTTTGATCATCACCTGCGGTTATTTGATCTCGGACAAGCTCGGCGAGGAATCCTATTGGCAGTCTTATCTGCATGAGGAGACCCCGGAGCTGCAGGCTGCGGTTGATGAGTTCTCCCAGGATGCGACCCATGTGGAGACCGCGGTCTATCTTGAGCAGGTACGCTCCATTGACATAAAGAGCTCTCAATTTACCGTCGTGTTGCGGGTGGGCTATCGTTGGCATGGGCATCCCGAGATCGATTTCTCCGACCCCAGTACGGTTCACTTCTATAAGGGCAG
>CANRPV010000166.1 GCA_947632575.1 uncultured Eggerthellaceae bacterium
GTTCGAAGTTTCCCGAGGCCATGCCGGAGGATCATCTCGATATCACCATTGAGAAGATTTCCCCCGAGCGGCGGCGCATTAAAATCGAACCGCATGGCACACGCTCAAGCGAGCTTGCCGAGGAATGGGTTGAGGATCTTTGATGGCCGATCAAAGTGAAAAAGAACTGAGCAACCGGCTTTTACTGGCTTTTGACACCGCCAATGAGGTGGTGGCTATCGGTCTGGGGCTTCTTGCGCCTGAGAGCAGATCCATTTCTCCTGTGGCGACTTTAGAGGTCGCGGCTCATCGGGCTTCAAACACAAGCCTTTTGCCTTCTCTCGAAAAACTTATGGCTGATGCGGGACTTGAGCCGGCGGATATCGCTTGTGTGGCATGTGGGCGCGGGCCGGGTTCCTTCACCGGCGTGCGTATCGCCATGGCTACCGCTAAGGGCATCGCATCTGCTCTAGAAGTGGGACTTATCGGGCTTTCCACCCTCGATGCCGTGGCGTGGAAGGCTTGGTTTTCCGCTTATCGCGGAGAGCTCCTTGTTTTAGCTGACGCCATGCGCAAAGAGGTGTATCCCGTCCGCTATCGTCTCGGTGATCAGGGGCCTGTCCGCCTTGAGGCGGATCACGTGATCAAAGAGGGGCTTTTGGCTGAAAATCTCCAGGCTGAGGATCCTTCGAATCTTTTGATCTGCGGCGATGGGCTCGTGAAATATCTGGATGATTTCGCGGGGTTTGGTGAGGTCTTGCCCGAGAAGCTTTGGACGCCTACGGGCGATGGGCTGCTGCTTGGCGCCCAAGAGCTTTGGCGGGAAGGATCCATCGACCCTTATGACCCCAATCGCCATGATCCAGCCATGGTTTTGCCGGTGTACACCCGGCTTTCTGACGCGGAGGAACACGAGCGCGCCCGTTTGGCCTCTCCCGATCCTCGCAATCTGTGGACCGGCGTGAACGATGCCCTTGCCGCGAATGACGGCAGCGCGCGGCATTCGATGCATGCGGATTCCGTCTTGAGCGCTCCGGAGGTTTTGCCTCAGGTGCGCATGGCTCCTCTCAATACCGAGCTCGTGGCCGGAGTGGCCGAGCTAGACAATCGTATATTCAGCACCGAGGCATGGTCGGAACAGCTTTTCTGCGACGAGCTCAAGCAGCGCGATCGAAGCTGGTGGGTGGCGCTCGCGCCGCTTGAGGGAGATGCAAGCTGGATCCCGGTGGGTTTTGCGGGAGCTATGGTGGTGGACGGCGACAGCCAGGTTCTGAAAATCGCGCTTGATCCGGCCTATCGCAGGCGCGGCATCGGGCGTGAGCTTTTGCTGCGGGTCAGCGACGATGCTCGCAATCTGGGTGCCGATCGCTCAAGCCTCGAGGTGCGTGCAAGCAATAGGGCCGCTCAGGCGTTCTATGAGTCGTTCGGCTATCGCTCGCTCGGCACGCGCCCCGGATATGAAGGGGATGGCAAGGATGCCCTTATCCTTGAGGTTTCTCTTCCTCTTGCTTCGTTGCAGAAATCGCAAGCGGTTCATGAGGTTTCGGCAGCTGGTATGGTGCTTGAGCACCACGAGCATAATGTCGAGTATCAGATCAATACTGGGGCGAATCTCGAAGCTGATATCGGGGTAAATGTTGGTTCAGATATTGGTGCAGTCACTGGTTCAAACGTCGGGGTACCAGCACTCAAGAATCATCCCTTCATACTAGCCATCGAGAGCTCCTGCGATGAGACCGCGGCGGCGCTCATTGATGGATCTGGCCACCTGCTCTCTGACATAGTGGCTTCCCAAATCGATTTTCACGCGCGCTTCGGTGGCGTCGTTCCCGAGATCGCCAGTCGCAAGCATATCGAGGTCATTTGCGGGGTGGTGAACGAGGCCCTTAAGGTTTTGCGTGAGCGGGAGGTGCAGTCCTCGCCGTGGGAGGCCCTCGACGCCGTGGCTGCCACCTATGCTCCCGGTCTGGTGGGGGCGCTTGTGGTGGGAGTCGCTTTCGCAAAGGGCGTCGCATGGGCACGTCATATTCCCTATATCGAGGTCAACCACCTCGAAGGCCATCTTTTCGCCAATAAGCTGGCGGCAGAAGATTTCTCCCCGCCTGCGGTGGTCTCTTTGGTATCCGGTGGCAACACGATGCTCGTTTTTATGCGAGATTGGAATCACTACGAGACCCTTGGCGCCACGATCGACGACGCTGTCGGTGAGGCCTTCGATAAGGTAGCCAAGGCACTTGGCCTCGGTTATCCCGGTGGTCCGGTGATCTCTCGTCAGGCGTCTCAAGGTGATCCGTTCGCCATCGATTTTCCGCGCGCGATGCTTCATTCCGGCGACTATCGCTTCTCGCTTTCGGGTCTGAAGACGGCGGTGGTGAATTACATCAACCAGGAGCGCGAAGCCGGGAGCCCCTTAAACATTCCCAATATCGCGGCCAGTTTTCAGCAGGCTGTGATCGACGTGCAGATCGCCAAAGCTCGCTCGGCTCTGGAGGAGACGGGCGCGCCCCGATTCTGCCTGGGCGGAGGAGTGGCGGCGAACCCGGCGCTTCGGCAAGCCTATGAGCTTCTCTGCGCGGATCTGGGCGTTGAACTTTTGATGCCGCCTTTGGCCTCGTGCGGGGATAACGCGGGCATGATTGCTCTTGTGGCATTGGATCGCTATCGGCAGGGGAAATTCGCCGATCTCGCATCGGATGCCCATGCCCATGGAAATCTCGATGAGCCTTATTAGTCGTCTTTATTAGAGGCATGAACGCCAGGGTATGCAGGTAAGAGGTATAAGCGCCAGAGGTATGAACGTTAGAGGCACGAATATCAGAAGTATGAACGCTAAAGACATGAACATGACAGAGGAAATGTGCGACAAAAGTACCTGGGAGCTGCGAAGGATTGAGCCTGCGTATGCTGAGGCGGTGCTCGAGGTGCTTGAGCAGGGCAAAAAAGCTATTGCCACGCTCGGCATCGACCAGTGGCAGAAGGGTTATCTTTCCCTCACGCAGGTCCAGGCTGACATAGATCGTCAGGTGAGTTATGGCGTGTTCTCATCTGTCTGCGAGAGCAAACCTTTCGCGGTGGCCGTGCTCGATAGCTCGCGAGAGA
>CANRPV010000167.1 GCA_947632575.1 uncultured Eggerthellaceae bacterium
CACGCGGTACTTGGAGGCGCCAGAGACCTTACCCCAGGTGATCTTGAGCCCACTGGAGGATTTTGTAATGCTTGTTACCTGAGGCGCAGGCTTAGTAGGTTGGGTATAGACCTTACCAGTCTTGTTATAATCGCTGGTCACTGTCTTACCGTCAGCAGTGATGCACTGGATGGTGAAGCTATAGGTAGTTCCGGCTAGCGGATTTGTCCAAGTGTAGTTGGTGCTAGTCGTGTCAGCGAGCTTGTTCCAGACGCCGTTGCCGATCTTGTAAAGCACCCGATACTTCGCAGCGCCAGAGACCTTACCCCAGCTAATCTTAATACCGTTATTGACGGCGCTTACTGTTGCAAGACCAGGAGTGGGAAGAGTGACAGGCTTGATGGTCGTGCCTGTAGCGATCTTCTTACCGCAACCCTTGCAATAGGTGTCACCCGTATAGCCAGCTGAACCCGCTGCCGCATTCCGGGCACCGCGCACCTCGGTCCCACCGGTGTGGTTAGTTGCGCTCAGTGCACCATAAGCGCCTTTGCAGGTAGTGCAGATTGCTTTGGCCTTGCAGGTTGCGGTTCCACCACTGCAATTAGCGGTCTCTGATTGATTGCATCCGACATGCATGCAATACCTGGTATGAGTACCGTTGCCATTGGATTGCCAAGGACCCCATTGATGAGTCTTTGACGGAGCAGCAAGAGCAATCGCCTTGCATTGGGTGCAGATGACCGGCGTGGTGCAATTCCAGTCTTCAGCGCTCAAGGTATGAGGTGCGGTTTCTCCATATTTACAATTAAGGTTGAGACAGTTGTGCGTATGGGTCTTATCGTTGCAGGTCCAGGTACCAAAGTTGTGCCTTTTCTGTCCCACAATAAGTGTCATGCCGCACTTGGGGCAAAGAACGTCATCAGTGCAATACTCGCGTTTGCTAAGAGCCTCATCTTGATAGATAGAGCATTTTTCCATATAAGTCTGCTTGCAACCATCATTGGTGCACCTGAAGATATGATTTCCGGCGCCATACCACTCAGCCTTTTCGGACCAATTGTGATTGCCATTACCTTCTTCGATGGTGTAATTGCATACGGTGCAGACCGTAGGAGCGGTGCAGTCGTCTGTTGCAACGCTGGGTGTATGTGCTTGCTTTACATCGGTTTGCGTGCAACCCTTGTTAGTGCATTCATGCCAGTGGTTTGTTCCGTCAGAGCTCCATTGATTGCTATAGCTATGATTTTGATTACCAGCAACTGCGACCCCGCCGCAAACAGTGCACTTAATAGGGGTTGTGCAATCGCCATCATCAGCTTCTGGGGTGTGGCCTAAAGCAGGAACTACATCATATTTGGTATCGCCGCAGTACTCACATTTATAAGCATTCCTGCCAGCCTCTGTGCAAGTAGCAGCTTTGGTGTTCGCCTCATCTACTACCCAATTATGCTCGCCAGTACCGGGTGTAGTACTCTTTGTATCCGGAATGTAGTTATCGCAAACAGTGCATTTTTTATAAGTAACTTTGGGGTTACCTTCGCACTGTGAAGGACTTGTTATTGTGTCTGTCCCAAAGATATGATCTTTCGGCACATAGCCTCTATAGGCCAAAGGATAAGTGACCTTGCAAGTGTCGCACTTCACATAGAAGGTCTCATGCTCCGCAGTGCTGTCCTTCGTGCCACAACCACTGCCACCATGTATCCATTGCGCCTGACAAGTATGTCCGCAAATGTCGCTTTTATAGGGATGCCACTGGCCATCATCGGCAACGCTTGCCGCATCCTGAGCCCCTGACAAGATTGCATCTGGAGCAGATTGCTGAGACTGCTCACTTGCACTTGTAGCCTGATCACCATAGGCCGTCATGACGCTGAGCGTTGGTAACATCATGGTTGTTACAAGCGATGCGCTTAACAACAAATTAAAGAGTTTGCTCTTTGTCAGTTCCATGATGACCCCTATTCTACGTTTTCCCACTTGAAGGTCAAAAAATTGTTTGGTGTGATTATAGCAGATAATAGCCCCCCCCCCCCGCAATACACGGATAATTATTAGGAGAACTCTAAGCTTTTTCTCGCATGATATAAAACCTTACTAACGGTGCACGCTCGCATCTGCTAAAGACCAATACTTTGCACCCGTCACGTAGGTTTTCAAATATAAGTTTCGATTCATAAATGCTAAAAGAGAGAAGCATCGAAATCTCAGTGCCGACCTTTCAAAAACCTCTCGAATGACCCTTTATATCCCCTCTCTAAAGAGGCTTGGTAATCCTCCTCCAATTGCTTTTCCCATCGGTTATACGTAGAGAGAGAAACGTTAAGATTACTTGCCGCTTCCTTACGGGTTAGGCGACCCAAATAACGATCGTAGACAATGGCGCGAAAGTTATGCGGCTGTTTCTTCGGCGGCCTTCCGAATCTCACCCCTCGGGCTTTAGCGGCTGCGATGCCCTCGGCTTGACGTTGCTTTATGTTTTCGCGTTCCACCTGCGAGACATAGGACAGAAGCTGAAGCACAATGTCCGATATGAGCTTGCCGGTGAGATTTCCTTTGGACTCCCGCGTATCAAGCAAAGGCATATCGATCACCACGATAGCCGCCTCTTTTTTCTTGGTAAGTACTCGCCACTCCTCAAGCACCTCATCGTAGTTTCTCCCCAGTCGATCGATGCTTTTTACCACAAGCACATCACCTGGTCGCAGAAGCCTTTTAAGCCGTAGGTAGGCGGGACGCCTGAAATCTTTACCACTCGCCTTATCGGCAAAAATCTTCTTTGGCTCAATACCAAAGTCGAGCAAGGCGACATATTGTCGATCGAGATTTTGGTCCTTGGCAGACACCCTTGCGTAGCCGTAAGTTTGAATGGTCATTACGAATCCTTCCTTTCCCAACCGCAAAGCCTTCCTTTTTAAGCCACAGAGGCCTCTTACGGGAAAACTTTGCCCTTCCTAAGTAGCGGCGTTTTAATACTCGAGATACCCTAGCTTTCAGTGTTATGCTCACGAAGCAGAATTGAGTAACGGATACAAGCGTAGGAGCAGGTAAAAAATGACGTCTAAGCTTGTTATGGGA
>CANRPV010000168.1 GCA_947632575.1 uncultured Eggerthellaceae bacterium
GCCATGGCTCGGCTAAAAGCCCAATATTCATCTTCATTTGAGCGTGACGTCAAACGCCTGGGAAAAAGAC
The DNA here is from genome assembly GCA_947632575.1 of uncultured Eggerthellaceae bacterium. GTDB lineage: Bacteria > Actinomycetota > Coriobacteriia > Coriobacteriales > Eggerthellaceae > CANRPV01. Next base: position 71 of record CANRPV010000168.1, read on the forward strand.
TCTCAGATTGAAGGGATTCATGGAGCTGCATGCACCCACACCTGAAGAAAAAGATCAGGCTTATAGGAACAAGAGCCTTGCATCGAAAGGATCCATCTTTTTGAGCTGTTTGAGAGTTATCTAAGAGTTACCTAAGAATTACCATACTCCCGCGTTTCTGCATTCCCAATCGAACGTCTGCGCGTGTGGGTAATTGTAGAGCTCCATGTATTCTAAGAGCCTCTTATAGCAATCATAATCTCCTCCGTGCGTTCGCCCGGTATGAGGCTCAAGAATTTCTTTCGTAGCGATTTCTCTTCGATTGCTTCCTTCGGGTCCCAATGTCTCGAGGAACGCGTAGAAGTTATCCCAGAAGAACTGATACAGTGCGCCGCCTGTGACTTCGGATAGGTCTTCGTCGTTCAATTTCTCGGGATCATTGGAGGGGGTAGGAATATTCTCGGTCATGGCTCTTCCTTCCTTGAGGTTTAAAACCGCCATGGGCTCATTATATGGATGGTGAAGAGACCCAGGTCGCACCAGCGTGAAAACGGGTGCGGGGCAGTGAAAATCCGACATTCAGGACGTTTTGGGATACATCGGTGCAAGTTGGGATACATCGGCACAACAGGTGCCGCCCTTCACATCCCTGTAGCCGATGTCGATTGTCGAAGTAGAAAAAGCTATTGTGTGCTTCTAGGATGGCGTCGCTCCGCTATGTTTCTTATTGACTTTGCCGTAAGAAGAAATAGATTATTGGACACAATAACGGTATGATATATGTCCAGTAATCTAGGAGGCTGGATGTTCAAACCGGTGACGAAATGTATCGAAGAGCTCGGTGGTGTCACGACTGCAGCACAGCTCAAGGATGCCGGATTTTCTCCTGGCGTAATTGATTACGCTTTGGTTAGCGGTAAGATCGACAGGCTTACCCGTGGCGTCTACTGTACGCCTGATATTATCGACGATGACTTCGCGGCTGTCACATACCGGTGGTCCAAGTGTATTCTGTCCCATGACACAGCACTCTACCTTCTCGGACTGTCTGACCGCGTGCCTAGAAATCTGAGCGTAAGCGTTCCACGCGGATACAACCCGCATGAACTTAGGCATGCTTATCCTGACATGAGGATATATCGTGAGGACGGCAGGCTTTACGGTCTCGGCAAGACGAAGATAAAAGATCCCATGGGTGTGTATGTTCCCATTTATGATGTCGAGCGCTCGATTGCCGACATTATAAAGCTGAGAAAAAATAGCAGCGTGGATTCGCAGTTGGTGAGAAGCGCAATAGTCGGCTATTTCAAAAAGGACGATCGAGATCTTTTAAAGCTTTCTAAGATGTGCGAGGCGTTAGGCGTTCGCGAAGAGCTACAAACATATTTGGAAGTTCTCGGATGAGCAAGATCAAAAGCGATGAGAGCCTGAAAAGCAAGATCCGTCACCTTGCCGAAGAACAAGGTCTGAGACCGCAAGAAGTGCTTCAGATGTATATCTTCGGTCATCTGCTTATGAGGCTTGCAAATAGTCCCTACGCTGATAGATTCGTGCTTAAAGGCGGCCTTCTCGTCTCCTCAATGACCGGAATCTTCCAACGCACGACCATGGACATGGACATGACTGTCATCGGTATGGCTATGGACGAGAGATATGTGGCTGACGTTCTCGCGGTTATCTGTAATGTGGATGTGGGCGATGGGATGAGCTTTGAGCTCGAAAGAATCGAATCCATACGTGAAGACGATGAATACGCTAACTGGCGAGCCCATATAAGAGTGAAATACGGACGAATCAATGCACCTGTCAAAGTTGATATCACCACAGGGGATGCGATCTACCCGCCACAGGTGAGACATAGTCTTGATCTCATGCTCGATCAAGGGACGATTAACGTGCTCTCGTATCATCCGACAACCGTTCTGGCAGAGAAGCTTGAAACCGTGCTTCACAGAGGCGAAGCCAACACGCGGGCAAGAGACTTCTATGACCTTTATGTGATACCGCGTTATAGCGCACAAGTAATTAGCGGTGATGACATCCATGAAGCATTGTTGCGAACAAGCGGTAAGCGAGGCTCGCGCAGCTTTATTGCGCGGTGGCGAGACACGCTAGACGACTTGCGTAAGTCATCAATCATGCACCAAGTTTGGAATTCCTATAGAGCAGAAACACCCTATGCGAAAGAAATCACGTTTGAGGAAACTCTTGACTCCATCGCAGCCTTGATGGTTTCGGCAGGTTTCTGATGAAGTCTTGACTACCGGGACATCTGGCGCGGGCGCTTCCTTGGACGTCTTTTACTGCATAACCTAAAGGCCGGCTTCATCGCAGATGGCTAGCCAACCGCGCTTTTGCAGCCACGCAATTCCCTCGCAAGGCGATTGGCTGGGCCGTAGTCACCGTGTGAGCGCATCTCCTCAATAAGCAAGTCATAGCAAGCGCTTTCGTTTTCCGTATTTAAATAGCGCGTCACATAATCATAGATCTGATCTCTGTAAGGTAGGCTGTTAAGACACTCCCAGAAGGTAAGTATCAGCTGTCCGCCAGAGACTTCGGAGAGTTCATCGTCGTTTAGCTTCTGCTCCTGGGGGTCAGTGTTCTCGGTCATAGCTCTTCCTTCCTCAAAGTTGATAATTCAGGATCCATCGGTGCAGTTTGGAATGCCTCCGGCACCAAAGGATACGTCCGCCCAACAAAAAACATTCGTGCAATTCAGGATCCATCGGTGCGTAGAGACTCTAGGGCCTGTCGAGCCGCTGCGTCGACCCGTTCAGACCAGCCATCCCGATAGAAATGGCAGACGGTGAGGTCTTTGCCAAGGTAATTTGAGGGGTCGATGTTGAGTGCATGAGCTCGGCAGCCGCCGGCGCACTTGGCGACGTAGTCGCAGTTCAAGCAGTCCAGATTGGCGTCGAGGAAGGCCTGGACCCGGCAGTCGACGGCGCCACGGTAAACGGGATCCTCAAGGCAGGCCGCGAGACCCTTCTCCACCACATT
>CANRPV010000169.1 GCA_947632575.1 uncultured Eggerthellaceae bacterium
TCCTCCACCATTGAGCGGACCACATCAGCCGCCGTCAGGCGATCCTTAACGATCGCGGCGATCTGCCCAGCCATAACGCTGCCGTTGTCCACATCGCCCTCGACGGCTCGCTTGAGTGAACCCAGGTAAAGCTGCTCGAGCTCATCGCCCTTTGTGGGATCGTCCTCCAAAGAACGGATCGTCCGCGCAAACTTATTCTTGAGGCAACGGGCGGGATGACCCGAGCCACGTCCGGTCACGATGGTGTCCGAATCCTTGGCGTCGATAACCTTTTGCTTGTAGGCATCAGCCACCGAGCACTCCTGCACGGTCAGAAAACGGGTCCCGCACTGGACACCCTCAGCTCCGAGAGCGAAAGCCGCAAGCAGACCGCGGCCATTAGCGATGCCGCCGGCGGCGATCACGGGAATAGAAACCGCCTCGCAGACCGATGGCACCAGAGCCATCGTGGTCAGCTCGCCAATGTGACCGCCGGATTCGCATCCCTCGGCAACCACCGCGTCAGCGCCAAGGCGCTCCATGCGGACCGCCTGCTTCGTGACAGCGATGACAGGCACCACCTTAATGCCCGCCTCCTTCCACTGAGGGATGAAAGGCGCCGGTGAACCTGCACCCGTCGTAATGACGTCCACGTGAAGATCGCAGAGGAGTTTCGCCACATCGGCTGCATGGGGATCCATGAGCATGACGTTGGCGCCGATGGGTTTTGAGGTGAGCTCTCGAGCTTTGGAAACCTGTTCCTCCACCCAATCCAAAGGAGCTCCGCCACAAGCGATGATGCCTAAACCTCCGGCCTCGCTTACGGCAGCAGCCAATGTCCCGTCAGCGATACGAGCCATGGCTCCTTGGATGATGGGCGCGTCGATGCCGAGAAGCTCAGTAACGCGCGTCCGCACGGTTATGAAAGGGAGTCGATGTGAGCGACCAGTTCACCCACTGTGGTGATTCCATCAGCGGTGCCAAACTCGATGTCGCACTTTTCCTCAAGATCGCACACCAACTCGGCCATATCTAGAGAATCGATGTTGAGGGATTCCAGTGTGGTATCCTCACTCACAGTTTCAGGGTCGATGTCGAGATTGTCCGAAAGCAGTTCACGGACGATTTCAATGGTGGCCATAGCGTCTCCCTCTTGTTAGAACGAAAAAAATCCTGTTTAATGGGTTAATCAACAGTGCTAAATGGTAGCTTAAACACCGGATTTCTTGCAAGGAGTTTCCATGGGATGTGCCATTGTCGGATGCGGAAAATCTCTACCCGCACTCCAAGTTTCCAACGACGATCTCGCTACCATTGTTGAAACCTCAGATGAGTGGATCGTAGAGCGCACCGGCATTCATAATCGTCGCATCGCCGCCACCGAGACCGGCACACAATTAGCCACCTCGGCTGCACGCCAGGCGTTAGGCATCGACGAGGGAGGCTGGAGTGCCTCCGGGCAAGCTATCGATCCGGCAAGCATCGATCTTATCATCTGCGGAACCATGACAAGTGATTCCCTCATCCCCTCTCAGGCGGGATGGGTTCGCCAAGAACTCGGTTCTAATTCCGCCATCGCCTTTGACATCAACACCGCCTGCACTGGCTGTATCTATGGCGTAAGCATCGCTGAGGCCATGATGCGGGCTTCTCATTTGCCCGCGGTGGCTGGTCACATCCAAGGACGCCGCAACACCATCAACCGAGCGCTCGTCATCGGTGTCGAGCGACTGAGTCGTATTACCGACTGGACCGATCGTTCGACCTGCGTGCTGTTTGGAGATGGCGCGGGCGCTCTTCTTCTGGAATGGGATGAGGATCAAGAGGGCATTTTATCCAGCTATCTGAAAAACACCGATGACGTGGGTGGATCTTTAGCGCTCGCCCATCTGGGAGATTTCTCCACCTTCCCCTTCGAGGGCGGTCCGGAGGGCAAGGGCGTAAGTTACCTGGATGCCTTAAGCGAGGAAGAGATCGAAAACGCCAGCCCCTCCCGGGCGGCGGTTTCCGAACCCAACCACTTCGTCCACATGCTTGGCCAGGAAGTCTTCAAGTTCGCGTCTTTGGCCTTGGTGGACTCCATCAAGCAGGCTTGCGAACTGGCGGGCATCAGCCCCGACGACCTCCAGTGCATCGTTCCTCATCAGGCCAATGAACGCATCATTCGCTACGCAGCCAAACGTCTTCATAAACCTCTTGAACTCTTCCAGATCTCCATGGGCGAGGTAGGCAATACCTCCGCCGCTTCGGTGCCCATGGCTCTGACCGACGCCTACCTGTCGGGACGTATCCATCCCGGTGACCTGGTGGCCCTTTCCGCTTTCGGCGGAGGACTCACCGCCGGGGCCCTCGTATTCAAATCCTGCTAGGAGGAACCCTTGTCTTTAGCCCACGAAGCTTTAAAACGGCTCCAACTTGGCAATGAGGCTTTTCAGAGGGGTGAGAGCAAACCCGTCGACCTCTCTTCCGATCGTATCCACGAGTTATTTCATGAAGGACAGCATCCCTTTGCGACTGTGATCTGCTGCTCTGACTCAAGAGTCGCCCCTGAGCATATTTTCGGAGTCGGACTGGGCGAGATCTTCGTCATCCGCGTCGCCGGCAACGTCATCGACTCCGTGGTAGAGGCAAGCGCTCTCTACGGCTGCGAACATTTGGGTACTCCCCTTTTGCTCGTGATGGGTCATACCGGTTGCGGTGCTATCGCGGCGGCTCTCGAAGAGGAGGCCTTGGAAAGCCCCTTACCTGATCAGGCTTTAGATGAGGCCTTCCATGAAGCGTTCGAAGAGGCTGGCACAGAAAGTCTTGAGAAAAGCGAAGTGAACCACCTCGCAAGCCTTCTCTCTCCCATCATTGAGGCTATAGGGCATACCTGTGACCCGCACGAGGCGAGCATCCTCAACGTGAGATCGGGCATCGCCCGCCTTAAGGCTCATCCCGCGCTTGCCCACCTCTGCGAGGACTTCCTTGAGATTCGCGGAGCGTTATATCATGCGGATAGCGGCCGAGTGGAGATTCTTCCAGAATAGGCTGCTTTCCTG
>CANRPV010000170.1 GCA_947632575.1 uncultured Eggerthellaceae bacterium
ATCGTCATAGGGAGAGACATTGATGCCGAACATAAAAGGCATCGCGTAGGACGTCATTGCCGTGGAATAGTCCCCGAAGCGGGAAAGATAACCTCCCAGGCAGTTAAAGAGCCTTGAGGTGGTCTGTCCGGTGGCGGTATAGACTCCGGTGCCATAGTTAAGATAGATGGCGTCGTTGCCGTAGCGCTCAATTATGGAGTGCAGCCCCTCGGTGATGGTATCGAGAGCCTCATCCCATCCTATACGTTTGAACTGGCCAGAACCTCGAGAGCCGACGCGCTTCATCGGATACAGCAGTCGATCGGGTCCCGAAAGCCAGCGAGCCATGGATCGACCACGGAGGCAGGGCCTTCCCAAAGGTCCCGCTTGCGCCATGCTGTATTCGGCGGGCCGCTGAATCTTACCGCCCTTAACCACCCACGCCAGCGCGCAATGGCCGCTGCAATTGACGGCGCAGGGACTCCAAACCACTTTCTCACCCGGGGAGGTGATATCAGGGTTGTGACCAGCGTTAGCGTTATCGCTGAGACCACGGTGAAGCTCACGTCGAGAATCGCGTCGAAGGCGGTGATCATCACGCCGCAGCCCACAGTGAAGCTCACGTTGAGAGTCAAATTCAGGTTCAAATGAGAGCATAGCTCAGCTCCGATAGGCCGCTCATATCCTCTTTACCCGCCAAAGCAGAGTTAAGGCTCAAAGCATTATGGCACAGGGTTTGCCGAGAAACAAAGAAGCCGCGTCATCGAACGCGGCTTCTCGCTTTGCACCTCTTCACGCCTAGGAGTTAGCGACTAGGCCTATGGGATCTATTGGCTTTGATCTTTCGAGAATTCAGCCTTACACCAATAGAGGCAGGGAGGAAGTCTACGCCCAAATGGGCACTTACGCGGGCTGAACGCTCTTTTTGTGCCCTTTAAGCGTCTGAACGGTATTTTCCCGGCGGCGAAAGGTGCTATGGTAAAGTACGTTTAAAGCCTCAAAGGCCGAAAAACTATTCTGTTGAGATTCCATTAGCGCTCAATGCGCTTGAAGTTGATTTCCGAGGGAAGGTTGCCATGGAAGTTGCAGCGATCGTCCTCGCGGCAGGCGCCGGTACGAGGATGAAATCCAAAAAACCAAAAGTAGTACATGAGATGCTGGGTAAGCCGCTCATCACGTGGGCGTTAGATGCCGCCTGTGATGCGGGAGCCACCAAGATCGTCACCGTCGTCGGTCATCAAAAGGAGCAGGTAATCCCTCTTATTGAGGACCGAAGCGCCATTGTGGAGCAGACGGAGTTGCTCGGTACGGGTGATGCGGTGCTACGCTGCCGCGAGGCCCTGGCGGACTTCGATGGTCCTGTGCTTGTCACCTACGGCGACTGCCCGCTTATCAGCCCTGAGACCCTTGCCACCCTTATCAACGTGCAAGAGGAGAGCAGCGCCGGCTGCGTCGTGCTGGCGATGAAGCTCGATGATCCTTTCGGTTACGGTCGTATCATCCGCGACGAGGAATCGGCCTTCGCCTACATCGTCGAGCATAAGGATGCGTCGGATGAGGAGGCGCTGGTCAAGGAGTGTAATTCGGGCTTCTACTGCTTCGATGCGCGTACGCTTTTTGACTTGTTGCCGCTGATCGGAAACGATAACGCGGGTGGTGAGTACTATCTTACCGATGTGCTCGAGCTCTGCGTTCAGCAGGGCAAGGGCGTGGAGGTCGTGGTCGCTCAGCATGCCGAGGAGTGCCTCGGCATCAACAGCCGCGGCCAGTTGGCTGAGGCCACCGCCTACGCTCAGCGACGCATCAACGCTCAACATATGGCTAATGGCGTTACCATGATGGCTCCTGATCTGGTGTGGATCGAACCTTCCGTGAAAATCGATCCCGATGTGAAGTTATTGCCGGGTACCATGCTCATGGGTAAAACCGTCATCGGCGAGGATAGTGTCATCGGTCCCAACACGCGTCTGACGGATACGAAGGTCGGCAAAGCCTGTCGCATTGACGAGACGGTCGCCATCGACGTGACCATGGACGATAAGGTGACCTGCGGGCCACGCGCCTATCTGCGTCCTGGAACCCATCTTTGCGAGGGCGCCAAGGCGGGTACTCACGTTGAGATCAAGAAGTCCTACATCGGCAAGGGTTCGAAGGTGCCCCATCTGTCCTACATCGCGACACCATGCTCGTAGCGCCTGTGGCGGTAGGTGAGCGTACGGTGATCGGCGCCGGCTCCACCATCACCAAAGATGTCCCCGATGGTGCCTTGGGCATAGCCCGGGCTAAGCAGGAGGCGAAGGAAGGGTGGTATGAGGCACGAGTGCTGCCCGCCAAGAAGAAGAAGGAAGAGGAACGCGCCAAGGGTGCTCATTAGGCCCGTTAAGCTCGCTAAGCTCTTAGCTCATGGTGAGCTTGTTTGGCCTGTCGAGGTTGTCAAAGAGGAACGTTAAAGGAGAACTTCCATGACCGAGATGCAAAAAAGTCTTGCCCTGTTTTCAGGATCATCCAATCCTGAACTCGCCAATCGAATCGCCAGCGCTCTTGGGGTGTCGCTTGGCAACGTCCGTCTGGAAAAGTTTTCCAATGGCGAAATCTATGCGCGCTACCTGGAAAGCGTTCGTGGAGCCGACGTGTTCATCGTTCAATCGGTGGCAGGTCCTCATATCAATGACGCGTTGATGGAGCTTCTGATCATGGCCGATGCGGCTGAGCGCGCCTCCGCTCGCACTATCACAGCGGTGCTTTCGCACTATGGTTATTCGCGGCAGGATCGCAAGGCGGCCTCTCGCGAGCCAATCTCGGCAAAGCTCGTTGCCAACCTGATCACCGTAGCGGGCTTTGATCGTGTGATGACCATCGATCTTCACCAGGGGCAGATCCAAGGCTTCTTCGACATGCCGGTGGATCACCTGACGGCCATGCCGATCCTCGTGGATTATTTCAAATCCAAGAATCTGGATCCTGAGAAGATCTGCGTTGTATCGCCGGATGTTGGTCGCGCTAAAGCGGCGAAGAAGTTCTCCGATCTCATG
>CANRPV010000171.1 GCA_947632575.1 uncultured Eggerthellaceae bacterium
CGGGAGACCACACCGTAGGTTGGTTTGACCGCGACGATACCGCAGAACGATCCCGGCTGACGGATAGAGCCACCGGTATCGCTTCCCAAGCTTACCGTGAGCATTCCCGATGCCACCGCCGCAGCGCTTCCGCCCGACGATCCTCCCGGCACCCGCTCCAGATCCCAAGGATTGCGCGTGGGGCCAAAGGCCGAGGTTTCGGTGGAGGATCCAAAAGCGAACTCATCCATGTTGAGCTTACCCAGCGGAATACAGCCTGCCTCCATGGCACGCGCAACGCACGTGGCCGTATAAGGTGAGCAATAGTTCTCTAACATCCGCGAGGCGCAGGTGGTTTTCGTGCCCTCCAGATTCATATTGTCTTTGAAACCCATAGGCACGCCGGCAAGCGGGCCCATCGCATCAAAGTTGCCGGCGGCGATGCTCTCATCCACATGCGCTGCCGCCTGAAGCGCCAAATCCTCGGTGACCTCCAAAAAAGCATGGATATCGGAATCGGTTTCAGCGATATGAGCGAGCGCTCCCTCTGCCACCTCTTTGGCGGAGAAGGCACCGGTCGCAAGACCCTGACGCAGCTCTGCGATACTCAAGTTCCCGAAAGCGCTGGTAACTGCCATGATCAGCGATCCCCTCCCTCGCCCAGAATAGACGGGATGAGAAAACATCCCTCCTCCTGCTTGGGAGCGTTTTCGAGCGCGACGGCCTGGCTAAAGCTTTCCTGCTCCACGTCCTCGCGCATGACATTGGAAAGATCCCCAATAGGATGAAAAGTGGGGGTAACCCCCTCCAGATCGTATTCTGTGATGGGTTTGAGACTTTCTATGATCGCATTCAGATCCACCGTCATCTCCACCACTTCTTCGGCGGTCAAGCCGATGCGGGCATATTCTGCGATTTTCCGCACATCGTCTTCGGATACATACTGAGTCATAGGCTTCCCTTCATAGAATGGCTCCCCATGCCATAGTAAAGCACTCTGTTCTTTTGGCCTCTAAGTTTTTCACAATGGAAAAGATTGGAGGAAAGATTAAAGGAGAGATTAGAGGATGCGCTCTTAAAAAAAAATCGACACACACGCAACTTTCCGCGAGGCTTCCTCTTCGTTGCAGTCAACCTATACGTTGAATTTGAAGTAGATGACGTCGCCGTCCTGTACCACATAGTCTTTGCCTTCTTGGCGCAACTTTCCCGCAGCCCGGCATCCGACTTCTCCTCCATACTCGATGTAATCATCAAAGGACGCCGTCTCAGCCTTGATAAATCCCCGCTCGAAATCCGAGTGGATGACGCCGGCCGCCTGCGGGGCCTTCGCCCCCACCGGAATGGTCCAGGCCCGGGATTCTTTTTCGCCGCTGGTGAAAAACGATTGAAGACCCAAAAGCCCATAAGCCTGCCGGATGAGACGAGCCAGACCGCTTTCCTCTAAGCCCAGACTCTCCAAATACTCAGCGGCCTCCTCTGGAGGAAGCTCTGAGAGGTCAGCCTCGATAGCAGCGGAGATAGGCACGGGCGTGCAGCCATCAATCAGCGGCAGCTCGGCGCTGATCTGGTCTTCGTCCACATTGGCCACATAGAGAATCGGCTTTAGGGTCAGAAGATGAAGATCCGCGAGCGCATCCTTCTCCTCCTGGCTCAAATCCAAAGTCAACGCCCGATGACCCTCGTTAAGGCCAGCCAAGGTTTTCTTCGCCGTCTCCCATTTAAAAACACCGGCTTTGTCCCGCTTGGCTTCCTTCTCCAGACGAGGTAGCGCCTTATCGAGCGTCGCGATATCGGCAAGAATGAGTTCCGTCTTGATGGTCTCGCAGTCGCTTTGGGGATCTACCCTTCCCGCCACGTGCACGACGTCCGGGTCGGAGAAGAATCGCACCACCTCGCAGATGGCATCGGTTTCACGAATATTGGCCAAGAACTGATTTCCGAGACCCTCGCCTTGACTTGCGCCAGCCACCAAACCAGCGATATCCACGAACTCGACCGTAGCCGGCACAAGTAGCGCCGGATGATCGATGGCCGCGAGTTCTTGCAGACGTTTATCAGGTACCGAGACGATGCCCACGTTGGGCTCGATGGTGGCGAAAGGATAGTTGGCGGCTAAGCCACCTTTAGCGGTAAGTGCGGTAAACAGGGTGGACTTGCCCACGTTAGGCAATCCCACGATTCCTATGGATAGGCCCATGGTCCTCCTCGAAATGCTTTTCGTTGTCCTTGCTTGGCATTATACAAGGACTAAAGTTCAGACACAGGGAGAAGGACCCGGGGCAATTCCTAGACAGCGGCAAACCAGCCCAGTTGAGTACCCACAAAGCTCACGAGAACCACCACGATCAAAACCGGGGCGATGTATTTGATCATGACGATCCAGACCTTCTCACCCCTAAAGGGGCTGGAGAGCTTGATTTCGTTCACAAGCACCCGCGGCTTGATGATCCAACCTACAAAGATGCAGGTCATCAACGCTGCCAGTGGCATCATGACCGAATTGGATACGAAATCGAAGAAGTCCAGAATCGATGAACCCGCACCGAGAGGCTCAATGAACGAAAGTCCGTTATAACCGAGGTTCACGATGCAGCCCATTACGAAGAGGAAGATATAGACCACCGTACAAGCCTTCTTCCGCGACCAACCGGCGCCATCGATCACGATCGACACCAAGGTCTCGGTAAGGGAGATAGCGCTCGTCAACGCTGCGAAAAGCACCAGAAGGAAGAAGATAAAGCCCATAGGACCCGCAGCCATCCCCATGTCGGAGAAAACCTCAGGCAAAGTGATAAACATAAGAGAAGGACCTGAGTGATTGGCGACGGCCTCCCCGGAACCTAATGCCACGAAGGCGGCGGGGACAATAACCAGACCGGCGATGAAGGAGACGCCGAAGTCAAAAAGGCCGATGCGGCTCACGCTTTGAGTCAGCGAGCTCTTCTTATCGAGATAGGAGCCGTAGGTGATCATAATGC
>CANRPV010000172.1 GCA_947632575.1 uncultured Eggerthellaceae bacterium
AGGCTATGGGAAATGAGGCTATGGCCTATGCGGCTCTCGAAGCCGGAGTAGCTGTCGTATGTGGTTATCCAGGCACTCCCTCATCTGAACTTACTGAGACCGTCGCGCGCCTTCACAACATCGGATGCGCCCATGGAGTGCATGTCGAGTGGTCAACCAATGAAAAAGCCGCCCTCGAAGTAGCAGCTGGAGCATCGCTCGCTGGCGCAAGAGCCCTTATGACTTGCAAACAAATGGGACTTAACGTCGCAAGTGACGCCCTTATGTCCCTGAATTATCTGGGCGTCCTTGGCGGTTTGGTCATCTATGCGGCCGACGACCCCGGCCCCATTTCTTCGCAAACGGAGCAGGACACGCGCCGCTTCGCAGCATTCGCAAAGGTGCCTGTCCTTGATCCTTCGACTCCCGAACAGGGTTTCGCCATGATGAAAGAGGCGTTCGAATTATCGGAGCGCTTTGGAACGCCGGTCATCGTGAGACCTACGACGCGCATCTGCCATGCGTCCACCTTTATTGAGGTAGCTGACGAAACCTTTGCAAAACCACTGCTCCACGGAGGTTTTGAGCGTAATCCACGCTGGATTATCTTTCCGCCTCGCGCCTTTGCAGCCCATCGCGAAATCAACGAACGGCTCGCGGCTATGTCAGACCTGTTTAGCAGCGAAAAACCTTGGGTTAGTTTCAATCCGCAATCACTCGCGCTCCATCCCGCCTCAATGCAAGAAAAACCGCAGCTCGGAATCATTACTGGCGGTGTTTCCACAACCTATGCCTTTGAAGCCCTCGAACGCCTTCAAAGAGCCGGAGAGGCTCAAGGGCTTGCCATGCCGGCGATAAGCAAGCTCCAAATCGGAACTTCCTATCCCTTCCCGGCTCAACGCGCAAGTCACTGGGCTCAAAACCTGGAACGTATCCTGGTATTCGAAGAACTCGATTACGTGATCGAAGATGAATTGCTTAAGCTTGCGGGAAAAACCCACGCAAGCTGGAAGGTGGAGGGAAAGCTCACCGGCGCTGCGCCTGATCGCGGGGAAAATTCCGTGGCCCTTGCGTTAGAGGCGATCGCTCGCTTTATAGATGACGCATCTCAAGGACCTTGGACGGCGCTTGCCCAATCTCTGATCGGACAAGGTCAGAGTGCTCCCCAGCAAGGCGCTCCCCAGCAAGACACTACCCAGCAAGGCGCTCCCCAGCAAGGCGCGTCTCAAAAAGCTCCTCAGAATACGGCGGTTTCTTTACCTCCACGACCGCCGGTACTGTGTGCCGGATGCCCCCATCGGGCTAGCTTCCTCGCGGTAAAACAGGCGCTAGGAGATCAAAAGGCCGTGCTCTGCGGCGATATTGGCTGCTATACGCTCGGTAATGCCCAACCCCTTGACGCTATCGACACCTGCCTGTGCATGGGAGCCGGGATCACCATGGCCGAGGGCTTTAACACGGTCGAACCGGACATTAAAGCCATAGCCTTCGTGGGCGATTCCACCTATTTTGCCAGTGGCCTAACAGGTATTGCCAACGCCACCTACAACAGGCACGACATCACCATCATCGTTCTCGACAACGCGACGACTGCCATGACAGGAGCACAGCCTCACCCCGGAACCGGCGTGCGGCTTATGGGCGGCAAATCGACTCCCCTCTCCATAAAAGGAACGCTCCAAGCGCTCGGCGTTGAATCGGTTACCTGCGTCAATCCCTTTGAGTTCGAAGAAGCTGTTTCTGCAGCACGAGATGCCATCGCTTTTGATGGGCCATCGGCCGTAGTTTTCCAAGCGCCCTGCATCCAGCTCACGACTCCGGGAACACCTATGATCGTCGATCCTGAACGTTGCATAGGATGTCGACGTTGCACCGATGTCTTAGGTTGCCCCGCCATTACCTTCGACAATCGATTCTCCGGGCCGAAAAGCGGCAATCGCGGACAAGCCGAGGTGATTCAAGAGCTTTGCAATGGCTGTGGCCTTTGCACTCATATTTGCCCAGCCCATGCATTTGTGCCCGCCACCTGCACAAATGAGGAGCAGTGATACCCATGATTTCTATCGATCATTCTTTTGATATTCTCATCGTTGGCGTCGGCGGCCAAGGAAGCGTATTGGCTGCGAAGCTTTTAGCGACAATGGCCCATAACCATGGTTTTGGCGTTCGCACCGCTGAAACTATCGGCATGGCTCAAAGAGGCGGATCGGTGGTCTCCCATGTGCGTATCACGCCCACATCCGACCAGTTCAGCGCCCTTGCTCCGCTTATGGCTCCCGGCACCGCTGATGTCGTCATCGCTTTTGAACCCGGAGAGGCCTTACGACAGCTTGCCTATCTGGCTCCAACGGGTCATCTCATCTCCGCGACTACGCCTTTGCCACCTGCTGGAGCTGCCAATAGCCGATATAGCGCGACGGCATTGGTGGAGGGCCTCACGGCGGCGTTGGCTGGAGAACAGCAGCTCTCCATAGTAGATGACCAGGCCCTACTCTCCGCTATCGGCAACCGTCGTTGCCTCAATACGGCATTGCTCGCCTGCGCCATCGCACAGGAGTTGCTTCCGTTTAATCTTGACGACTTGCGCGACGCCGTGTCTACAACCGTAAAGCCTCGTTTAGTCGACATCAATAAACGCGCTATCGATTGCGCCGCCGCACTAAGCAATGACATGCCCGCCACAGAGTAGAAAAGCGCTACAATCGAAGCTCCAATACCTTCAAACCCAAGGAACCGCCCATGAACATGACACCCGAACAATGGACTATGATCACTACAGAGTTCAAAACTCTCAAGGATCGTTCGCCGTTTTACGCTAAGAAGTTCAAAGATATAGATCTAGGCGATGTGAAAGCCCAAGAAGATTTCGAGAAACTTCCCTTTACGGAGAAGGCCGATCTTCGCGATGCTTACCCCTTGGGACTTGCCGCCGTACCGCTGGAAAAAATCGTACGTATCCATTCCTCATCAGGCACGACCGG
>CANRPV010000173.1 GCA_947632575.1 uncultured Eggerthellaceae bacterium
CGGCTGGTGGTGGCTATGCCCAGGTCATTCCCATGGAAGACATCAACCTGCACTTCACGGGCGACTTCCACGCGATCGGCGCCGCGAACAATCTGCTCGCCGCGTTGCTCGACGCCCATATCCAGCACGGAAACGAACTCAATATCGACAGCCGCAAGATCACGTGGAAGCGCGTGGTCGATATGAACGACCGCCAGCTTCGCAATATCGTTGACGGCTTGGGCGGCACGGCTCATGGTGTCCCGCGGGAAGACGGCTTCGACATCACCGTGGCATCCGAGATCATGGCTGTGTTTTGCCTGGCCACTTCCATCACAGACCTGAAAGAGCGTCTGGGCCGCATCGTGGTGGGCTACACCTACGACGACAAGCCCGTCACCGCTCATGAGCTGCATGCTGAAGGTGCCATGACCGCTCTACTGAAAGATGCTCTCAAGCCCAATCTGGTGCAGACGCTCGAGGGTACGCCCGCCTTCGTCCATGGCGGTCCCTTCGCCAATATCGCTCACGGTTGCAACTCCATCATGGCCACGCGCATGGCGCTTGCTCTTGGCGATTACTGCGTCACGGAAGCTGGCTTCGGTGCTGATCTCGGTGCAGAGAAATTCCTCGACATCAAGTGCCGTCTGGCTCATCTGCGTCCCGATGCGGTCGTGGTCGTGGCTACCGTGCGTGCTCTGAAGAATCACGGCGGTGTCCCGAAGGATAAGCTTAACGAGGAGGATCTGGCCGCGCTCGAGAAGGGCCTGCCGAACCTCCTGCAGCACGTGGAAAACATAACCCAGGTCTATCAGCTGCCCTGCGTCGTGGCGATCAACGCGTTTCCCACTGACACGCCCGCTGAGCTTGAACTGGTGGAGCGCAAGTGCAAGGAACTAGGCGTTGACGCGGTGCTTTCAGAGGTATGGGCAAAGGGCGGCGCCGGCGGCATCGATCTCGCCCGCGAGGTGGTTCGCCTCTGCGAACAGGGCGATGCTCAGGGTCGCAGCGCGAAGACCTTCCAATATGCCTATCCGGATGATCTTTCCATCGCTGAAAAGATCGAGACCATCGCCAAGCGCATCTATCATGCCGACGGTGTGGTCTTCGAACCTGCCGCGCTCAAGGACATCAAGCGCCTTGAGTCGCTGGGCTTCTCCTCCATGCCGGTCTGCATGGCGAAGACTCAGTACAGCTTCTCCGATGATGCCTCCAAGCTGGGCGCGCCGCGGAATTTCGATATCACGGTTCGCCAGGTGAAGGTTTCCGCTGGCGCAGGTTTCATCGTCGCTCTTACGGGTTCCATTATGACGATGCCGGGCCTCGGTAAATCGCCGGCGGCTTTCCGCATCGACGTGGACGAAAACGGCGTCATCAGCGGCCTTTTCTAGACCCGATTCTGGCGGACCGGATTTCATGGTAGATCGAACGTTTATCGACGAACTAGCAAGCAAGGCGCCGACTCCTGGTGGAGGCGGCGCTTCAGCTTACGTGGGAGCGTTGGCTACGGCCCTCGCCTCCATGGTCGCCAATCTCACCGTGGGGAAGAAAAAGTACGCCGAGGTCGAGGACCTGATGGAAGATGAGCTGGTAAAGCTCTTCGACCTACGTGATCGCTTTCTCGATCTCATCGATGAGGACGCCCGTGCCTTTGCCCCGCTTGCGCGGGCATACGGACTTCCCAAGCAAACGCCTGAGGAGAAGGCGCTTCAACAGGAGGCTCTGCAAGAGGCGCTTATCGGTGCCTGCGAGGTTCCGCTTGAGATCATGGATGCGTGTCTTGAGGCACTAAAGTCTATCGAGACCATGGCGCGCTTCGGCAGCCGCCTTGCTCTTTCCGACGCCGGAGTTGCGGCCGTCTTTGCCAAGGCGGCGCTGCAAGGAGCCAGTCTCAACGTCTTCATCAACATCGATCTGATGGCCGATGAGGCTTTAGCACAGCGCTATGACCAGCGCGCGCGTGATCTTCTTGCAGTAGGATGCGCCAAGGCCGATGAGATTTTCGATTCGGTGCTCAAAGGGATCACCCATGGCTGAGCTCCGCGACGTTTCGCATGATTAAATGGGGATAATCTATGGCTAAGCGGAGATTTCTTATGACTAAACAGGGAGGAGCCCATGGCTGAGCATCTTTTGGGCAAAGAGGTGGTTGCCGCCCTGCGTGAGACCATCGTCGAGCGCGCAGAGAGGCTTCGTGCTGCTGGCGTCGCGCCGACCTTGGCTCTGGTGCGTGTGGGGGAGCGTCCCGATGATCTTTCCTATGAGCGCACGGCGACCAAACGCGCCGCTGACCTCGGGATCGAGGTTCAATCGGTCGTTTTGCCTCCTTCTGCATCTCAGCGCGAGCTCAGTGATGCTCTTGATCGGATCAGTGCTGATCCTACCGTACATGGCTGTCTTGTCTTTCGACCGCTGCCCGACGGTATCAACGAGGCGGAGGTGTTCACGCATCTCGATCCGGCGAAAGACGTCGACGGTATCACCAATAAGTCTTTGGCGGGCGTCTTTACCGATGTTGATGAGGGTTTTGCTCCTGCGACTGCTCGGGCTTGCCTTGAGATGCTCGACCATTACCAGATTCCCATCCAGGGAAAACATGCGGTGGTTATCGGCCGCAGTCTTGTGATCGGCAAGCCGGTGGCCATGCTTTTGCTGCGCCGCCACGCGAGCGTCACCCTGCTTCATTCCCGAACCGAGGATCTGCCCGGCATTTGCCGAGGAGCCGACATCGTGGTTTGCGCGACCGGTCGTGCTCGGGCTTATGGCGCTGATTGCTTTAGCGCGGGGCAGACGGTTCTCGACGTGGGAATCAACTTCGATCAAGAGGGCAAGCTCTGCGGTGATGTGGACTATGCGGCGGTGGAGCCCCTGGTTGGCGCCATCACTCCCGTGCCGGGTGGCATCGGCACCGT
>CANRPV010000174.1 GCA_947632575.1 uncultured Eggerthellaceae bacterium
CCCGCGCCCCAAAGCGTCGTGGTGTCCAGAAGTACGCCCACCTGCTCATGAAGCTTTACCTCTGCCAGCACTTTTTGAACCTCTTCGAGGTGGGAGCAAATTTCATGGCCGCTACCAGCTGAAGGGATAACGAGCACAAAAGCTTTATGGGTCGGTTGCAGAACCTCATCGAGAGCCGCCACGAGACGGGCGACGCCTGCCTCCTCACTTTCTTGCTCTCCTACGCTACCAGGCCTGAAAGCGTAGTAGGAGCTCGGGAAGGCGTCGAGCCGAGACAGGTCCTCGGAAAGCACGAGACGAGCAAAATCCGATTCCGACTGAATAGCCGATGCAGGATTGACGGTGTAGGGCGCGTAGGCGACAAAGGGGGCTAGCTTATGTTCGCCCGCGTAGGTGAGATAAGCCTCTTCATCTCCCAGTTCCCAGGTCTTCGCGGCACCGCCGCGGGGATTTCGGGTGAAGAACTGAAATGTTTGAGCTCCAAGACCGACGGTTTCGGTGGCCATGGCCAAAAAGCCTTCGCGGTCAGACAGGTGACATCCAATGATGGGCATGAGAACTCCCTTCTCTCCCTCAATGATAGGTGGTTTCTATCATGATCTTTTAAGAGAGAGTAAGGCCAGTGCCGGGCAATTTGTTATTCAGCGGTGACTTCCTGGAGACCCAAGCGTCATGCAGACTCGTACGCCAGCTCTATGCCGCTCGGATATGAGAGATCACATCTGGTGCATGAGAGATCTCACAAAGCGTCAGCTTTGCGCCACGGGAGCATCGGGCGCCGATGTCACTGTTGAATCCACAGCCGCGAGGTTTTCCATGGTTGAGCGTATGATGTCCGAGCGTGAGATGGTGCCAACCAGTTTGTCCTGATCGATCACCGGCACCTTCTTGAGACGTTTGTCGGTCATCAAGCGACAAAGATCCTCGAGAGGGGTCTCCGCGTTGACGCTTATCACGTTGGCGGTGGCGATATTCATGACGCCGAGATCCATAAGCTGAGAGACCCTTTGTGAGAAGCTGTCGTTGTCGCTCACGCGATACATCATGCCAGTAGGATCCAACAAGACCGAATCGCTGCGACCAATGTATTTCATGATGTCGCCGTCGCTAATAAAGCCGACCACCTCCATGGCGTCGTTGACCACCGGAAGTCCCGAGGTCTTTTTCTCCACGAGCCGATGGGTCACCTCGCGAATCGTGGCGCTTTCGTTCACGAAGTAGGGATCGCGATTCATGGCAAGAGCGACGCTTGCATGGCTGTCCACCATCGCGGGTACGATTTCTTGCTCGTAATCAGCGGCTTTGGAGGGTTCTGTCTTCCGATCGTGGACGAGGCGAAAGACGGTGACGAAGATCAAAAAGAGCAGCAAAGCCGAGAAGCAGAAGGCGATATGATCGCCCGCCATCGCCTGATCGACCGGTCCCAGATTGGGATAGAGAAACGCTGAGGTCGCTGAAAGCGAGACCAGAATCGCGGTACCAAGAGAGGCGCCTATCTGGTTGATCGTATTGGAGGTGGCGTTGGCATGCTGGATCATGCTGTTGTCGAGTGAGTTGATTCCCCAGGTGTTAATGGGGGTCATCGTGAACTCAATGCCGATCGCCATGCAGGTGTAGACGCCGATGATGAAGACGACTGGAGTATCTATGGCGTAAAAGCTCAGACCGAGGCCGCCAAGGAAGGCGAGCAAGGTGCCGGGTATGGTGAGTTTTCTCGCGCCGAAACGATCGAAAAGACGACCTGCCAACATCGCTGTTATGGCGCCGATGACGGCACCAGGCAACATGATGAGGCCTGTTTGCAAGGCGCTCAATCCGTGGATGTCCTGCAGATAGATCGGCAGAAGCACGTCGGTGCCGATAAGCGCGGCCTGAAAGCTCGCAACCACCAACACCGCTGTCGCGAAGGGACGGCTTTTGAGTACTTCCACCCGAAGCAGTGGCACTTCAAGGGCAAATTGCCGCTTGACGAAAAAGACCATCAGGATGGCGCCAAACGCGATGAGTCCCAGAGAAAGGGCAATATTGGGTGAAGAGGTAACGGTGGAGAGCCCGTAGAGCAGCGAGAGCAGGCCCAATGATGAGAGCGCTACGGAAAGCTTATCGAAGGTGGTGCGCTCAAAGGGTCCGAAGTTCTTGAGGATAATGCAGCCGGCAAGAATAATGATGGTAGCCAGCGCTACGACCATGATGAATAGGGCTCGCCAGCCGATGCTTTCCACCAACACACCTGAGAGGGAAGGGCCGGCAGCTGGGGCGAAGCCGATGACCAAAGAGACGATTCCCATGGCGCTTCCGCGTCTTTCTCGCGGAAAGATGTTGAGGATGACGGTAAAGACCATCGGCCAGAGAAAGCCGGTGGCTGATGCTTGGCACATGCGCCCAAGAAGCAGGATGAAGAAAAAGGGCGCGATAGCCGCGAGCAGAGAGCCGAAGGCGAAGATACACATGCCGCCTATAAAGAGCTGGCGCGTCGTGAAACGGCCGATAAGGTAGGAGGAAAGCGGCAATATGATGGCTTCCACCAGGGAATAACCGGAGGTGAGCCACTGAACCGTTGTCGAGTCGACGGATAGATCACGCATAATCGACGGCAGAGCGGGTGAAAGAAGGGTCTGATTCAGCACGCAGACAAGACTTGCCGCCAATAAAACAACAACGATTTTCTTCTGTTCAGCACTCAACTTCATACAAAGGCGCCTCCATCGCCCCATTGCCAAGTGCCCGGCATACCGCAGGCCTCGGCGGTTACTTCGAAATGATATTTCGCGATTCCAAGATCGGTGTATTCAAGACCGGTTTTGACCTGGGCGAGCCGCGCCTTCACGGGGCTTCCTTCGCCCTCCCAGGTAAATACCACGGGCTGTTCGTTGATGGCGGAGGGAGCCT
>CANRPV010000175.1 GCA_947632575.1 uncultured Eggerthellaceae bacterium
GTAGGTGCCATAGCGGATGCCATTTGGGTTCTGGCAGTAGGTGCCGTTTCGGACTCGAGTCCAAAGTCAGCTCTCGGAAGCGACGTTAACCTCTGGGCCGCTATGATCCCCCCGAGGCTTTCCGCGAGATAAGCCGAGCAAGAATCCAAGCCCTTAAGACTAATAGGCTCTCCATCCACATCGGGCGTAAGCAAGGCCTCCCGTGAGCTTCCAACGGGGTCATGGGATATGGGACTTAGCATTATGACGGTGCCATCGGGAAAGCGCTCGTAATCATCTTGCCCGTCTAGCTCCAGTTCCGATACGTAGATGACCTGAGCGCCCGCTTTCTTCGCCGCCCAGGCGCTCTCGGGGTTTGTTGTTATCGCCGCGACAAAGGGTTTAGTGCCCTGAGGTTTGCTTGGTTGATTGTTGAGCTTTTTGTCCTGAGGTTTGCTTGGTTGATTGTTAAGCTTTTTGCCCTGAGGTTTGCTTGGTTGATTGTTAAGCTTTTTGCCCTGAGGTTTACTGAGCTGCTTGCCCAGCTGCTCGTTCCAGTCTTCGCATCGCCTTTTATACGGTTCCAACAAATGGTCAGTCAGCTTCGCTAATGCCTCCGAGCGCAGAGCATGAAGCTGGGAGAAGCTAAGACCAATACCCTCATCGCACTCAACCTCAAGACTATCGAGAACGTAGGGCGTTTGCCCCAGACGGTCGATGTGAGCTTTGATCTCCTCAAGACTCACAGCTTTGGTGCGGGCAGTTTCGACCTGCTCCCCTTCCACACGCACCCACTTCTGGGCAAGTCCATCAAGCTTAGCTCGCCGAAACCACGAGGCATTCTCGGGCACGGATGCGAGACGTACTGCCATCTCCATCGGTTGCCCCAGCCGAAGCGCAACGCGCGCCTCAAGCGAGATGCGAGGGTTGAAAGGCTCATCTTTGAAAGCGTCGTGGGCATTTCGCACACGAAAAACCCGGTCGTTAACTCTCAGCTTGGAGGCCTTCGTGGTCTTCGCGGTCTTCGTAGTCTTCGCGAGAGGGAGATGCACCTGACCCTTGCCATCGACGCTCAGATCGGTGACCTCGAGTGTCTCCCTGCCGCTTCGGGTCCACACCTCAAGGACATCGCCTCTATGGAGTTCGCATTCGGACTTTACCACCACAGCTTCCGGCTCAAGAGCCACCACGCGCCCTATTCGCACGCCCCGATTGTTGGGCCGTTGGTAACTCATGATTTCATTACCACGGTTACCCGTCAGATAGGCGGTCGTGAAACCACGCGAAAAAGCCTCTTCGAGCTTGCGCCGCTCCTCCTGGGTGGCGAGCACATCCCCCGCACCGCCCTGGATCCGATCGATCGCCGACCGGTAAACAGACACGACACTCGCCACGTAATCGGCGGATTTCATGCGCCCTTCGATTTTGAGGGAATCGGCGCCCGCCTCCATGAGCTGCGGGAGAAGATCGATCGTACAGAGGTCTTTAGGAGAAAGAAGATAGTGATCAGGCTCGGACTTATCGCGCTTGAATCGATCCTTTTCCAGCTCGTAGGGCAGACGACACGCCTGAGCGCATTGTCCCCTATTGGCAGAGCGGCCGCCAATCATAGAGGACAGGAAACATTGTCCCGAATAGCAGATACAAAGAGCCCCATGACCAAAAGTTTCGATTTCAATACCCAGATTGTGAGCCTCATGGCAGAGATTGCGAATTTCTGCGAGCGAAAGCTCACGTGCGAGTGTCACCCTGCGAGCGCCGAGTCGAGCGGCTCCTCTGATGCCATCGACACTATGAATGTTCATCTGAGTGGAGAGATGAAGCCGAACATCGGGCAGTATCTCTCGCAGATGGGAGGCCAGGCCTAAATCCTGAACGATAAACGCATCAGCCCCAGCCTTATAGGCGCGCACCGCCGTCCGCAGCACATCTTGGACCTCATCGGGCAGAATAATGATGTTGAGCGTCACATAGATATGACGCCCTCTCAAATGAGCGTAGTCGCAGGCTTCGGCGAAGGTCTCAGGATCGAAGTTATCGGCGCCTCTTCGTGCGTTGAACTCTTTGAGGCCAAGATAAACCCCATCTGCGCCGGCATTTATAGCCGCATGGAGCGCTTCGACATTACCCGCGGGGGCCAGCAGCTCAAGCATCGATAAAGTGACTAGAGCTCGGCGGCCTTCTGGTCGCCCGCCTGCAATGAGGCAATCCCGTCGTTATAGGTGGACTGAATAGCCGCTAGACGGCTGTCATAGGTGCTATAGTCGAAAGGCTGAGCGCTGGTCGCGGAGCTGATCTCCGTATAGAGGTCGATGTAGGAATTCAATGCGTCCTTTAAGCTGTTGCAGCCATTGACGTAGTCCGTCTGGATCTCCTGAAGCGAATCGGGAACGGTCACGTTGGAAAGCTGGTCGAGCACGCTAAAGGCATTGTCGGCCTGAGTCCTCATGGTGACCACATCGCCGCGAGACACCGCGTCGTCGAACTGATCGAGACGATCATCGAGATCATCCATGAGCTGGTTCACCTGAGCCATATACTGGCGATTAGCCGCCTGCTCTTCGGTCATTCCGGCATCCTGAGGCACACAAGCCGACAGCCCCATCACCATGACGAGAGAAAGCGCAACACCCCAAAGTTTCGACACGTGTTTTTTCACCATTGACAACTTATTCCCTATCTTTGTCCGCCCAAGTAGCCATTCAATAAATCATTTAAATTCTTAACAGTATCTTCTACATTTCTTAAAGTTATCTTAGTTGTTATACTATTAGGTCTTCCACTTATATAATTGTGTACAATAAAATCTGCTATTTTATAGCTTTGTGATTTCATTACACACTTATAGACAAACAAAACATCTTCATAAAGTCTAT
>CANRPV010000176.1 GCA_947632575.1 uncultured Eggerthellaceae bacterium
AGATGCTTGCTCAGAGTGTAACCAGTTTATTCCTTACGATTCAAACTACTGTCCGAACTGCGGATGTAAGGTGGTGGAGGAATGAAGCCATTAGGACGCGACCGCTTGGGGCGGCTGATTTATGAGGGCGATTACGTTTGGCCGCACAAACCCGATGACCCTTACTGGATTCCGGTCTGGCGGGAGAAAGATGGACGCGTTGCATTCGATGAGGGATTCGGGCTAGCCGAGCACACGACATGGCCTGAGTTCGTGACGATTGATCTCGACGCATCTCCTAAGCGGACGAACTATGAACGCTATTTCGCCGATCTTGGGAGCCTGGACGAGATCAAGGAAGCGTTCGATGACATTGAGCCATGCGACCCCGGTGCTTGCTTTTCCTGCCCGTTCAGGAAGTGGGGACAAGCGTTTTGCATGGGCGGAACTGGCTCATGTCTAGGTTTTAAAGCTTGGCTCAATCAGGAGGCCACGCTGTGAGCTTACCGGCTTTCCATATCGCATCTTATAAGCTCCTTGATATAACCGGCTTGGTTTGGTTGAGACTTAACATATTTATCATAATAAGACAAGCCCATATCAATAAAAACTTAACTTTTTAGAGAGTGATTTCAAAGGGAGATGTCAAAGCTTAGTTCGTTCTGCCCCTATTGTGGTGGAATCGTACCACCTGGCTCGCGGTGCTCCTGTCGCCCAAGGAAGAGGAAGCCTACCGCTAACGACAAGCTCCGTCGAATGAGAGAACCATGGCGCAAGGTCTACGGCACAGCCGAGTACCAAAGGTTAAGACAGGAAGCTTGCGAGAGAACCAAAGGAAGATGCACAGACTGCGGGAAGACTGTGGCTTGGTTTGATGGAGACAGATGGAGAACAGCGGGCATGGGTGGAGAGATCGACCACACGATGCTTGTGAAACTTGGGGGAGCTAACTCAAGAGTAGAGCTTGTTTGCAAGAGCTGTCACGCCAAGCGAGACAACGCCAGACGCAAGACCCCCTAACCCCCTCGAAAACTATAAACCGAGGTCACAGACCCCGCGCTCTTTCACTTTTTTCTACCCCTACAAAATTGGAGCGGGTGCAACGCTAAAGCTTTTAAAAAAATAAACGCTATCTCACGCGCTGGCTACTCTGTGAATCATGATTAAACACTGCGAAATGTGCGGACAGGAATTCATAGCCCAGCGGAAGACAGCACGCTTCTGTTCGGACACTTGCCGCTCTCGACACTTTCGAGGAGTTATTGTTGAGCCTCTCACAGTTCCTAAAGTTAAGCGAACCATGCCAGAAAAGGAAGTTTTAGAAGTCATCCATGGAGCGCACAACACAGCAGCAGACCTTTCAAGGGCTTCCATGTTCACCCAGCCCCCTCTTTCCGAATCTCTGAAAAAGGTCGGGAAAAAACTGGAAGATGCTCTCAGAAGCGAGGGCTTATGAAAGGCGCAAAGCCGAAACAAAACGCCATCCGTAGAGGCTTAAGCGACTCTTACGGGATAGCTAAGGAAGATCGAACAGGCGTTCAGATGCCGCAGGACATAGCTAACGATCCGGTGCAGTCTGAAATCTGGGCTTGGATAGCTCCACCGGTGAACAACTTCACGGAGCAGGACATTCCAACGCTTCGACTTCTGTGTTTCTGGCACGCCGTGGCAGCGCAAGCCCAGCAGAACCTGGCAGACGGAACGGGAAAAGTCTTTATCTACGATCAAATAGGAGAGAAGGTAGTGGGGGACGAAGTAAAACCCCTCGTTAAAAAGAACCCTGCAATCCAGATTCTGAAAGACGCAAGCTCCGAGATTCGCGCTTTGTCTGATCAGCTAGGTTTGTCTCCTTTAGCAAGATCACGCATAGGACTCTTAAACGCTACAACGGTTAAAACTGCAGCGGACACTGCAGCCATGTTCCGCTCCATCGATGGAGCCTACGGAGAAATCATTGAAGCGAACGCCGACTAAATACACCAGAGAGGGCTTGATCATGGCCAGGGACTACGAGCACTGTCTTTCGAGTCTCTGCCATCACGTTTCAAACGACGAGTATTACGGAAAGCCCTTCCTGCTTTCTGACTTCCAACGCGAGAACATGTGGAAGCCTCTCTTTGCTTGTGGCCACGTAAAAGACGGCTCATTTCAGCGCCAATACAGACGCGCTATCTTCGGACTTCCATCTGGCTACGGGAAAAGCGAAATCGCCACGGCCACTCTAATCACAGTTTCAGTCATGGAGCCTATCTACAATGGCCAGTACGGCCTTGTCGCTTCGTCTACCGATCAGGTCAGAAATGACCAGGAGAAGATAGCTACAATGATCAAACTCTCTCCGATCTTAAAGCCACAGTGGGACTTGGGGAAGGACGTTTTTACCCACAAGGAAACGGGCGCCAAGATCATGGTGTTTCCCAACAAGGCAGACGCTTTAGAGTCCTGGCATCTTAACGTGGTCATCTTTGACGAGTTGCACGTTTACAGAGACTCGAAAGTTTGGGACGCAGGTCTTAAAGGCCAGAAGGTTCTTAAAAACCCCTTAGCTATAGGCATCACTACAGCAGGAGACCAGCGGGAGGGCTTTCTATGGGACACTCTTCAAAGTGCTGATAAGGACAAAGGCCTTTATCTCTACTGGCTGGGATTGGATGACAAAGACTCGATAAATTCTAAAAAGGCATGGCAAAAGCTCATGGTGGCGCCTTGGGTTACATGGGAATCCATCCAAGATCAAAGAAACAGCGCAACTTCAGCGCGTGCATTTGAGAGATATGCCGCAAATCGATTTCCGTCGAATAAAAACTCCTCCTCATGCTTTACATCTTCACAGCTAGACAGGTGTTCCCGTGGCT
>CANRPV010000177.1 GCA_947632575.1 uncultured Eggerthellaceae bacterium
TCGGGTTGTGGCGCAGTTTGGTAGCGCACTTGACTGGGGGTCAAGGGGCCGCAGGTTCAAATCCTGTCAACCCGACCAGAAACTTTAAGCAGGTCAGAGGTAAGTTTAAAACCTCGACCTGCTTTTCATTTTTGTTTTAGGAATAAAGGAGGTTAGGACGTTTTTTATCTGAAGATGCTTGTCGGCGCGGATCCAAATCCCTTTTTATTGCCATCGTCAATTTCCCATGACTCGCCGCATTCCTGGCAAATTGCGACTTTAGTGTTCTTAACTTTTGACTTATTAGTTCCCTTTGACTTCTTCCACACCAGGTTACTCATTCCAAGTGTTGCAACAGCCGTCAAACCTCGAGCAGCATTATTTACATGTCCACCTAGCCCAACACCCTTTTTGTTAGTCTGTACACCCTCGGTGACAATTTGAACTGTTACATTTGTGCCTCCGCAGTACGGACATTCCATTGTTGCTCCTCTCGATTAGCCTGTTTAAATTCTTTGAAATCGATCTCGATGTATTTCACGAAGTTCTGTGTACGTTTTACCTGATAGAAAAATCTATTTCTCGAGCTAGACATCTCATATCTCGACACCCTCTAGAAAGCCTTCATCATCTTATCATTGACGTTTTTGAGAGTTATTAACTGCCAGTTAAGACCAGGATTTTAGGTAGTGACGAATCCCGAACACGCTATGCTCGAAATCGCAAGGACTAATTATTTGACGTCAAGACGCTAGAGAAAAAACAGCCGGCGGCAAATAAACTTTCTTTAAACATGCGTAGTCGAATAGGTTTTCATCCATATTGCGTCAACGGCAAGTCAGTCACCGATGCATCACAAATCGTTCCGAATGTCGAATTTTGGCCGCTCTTTGTCTGTGCCAGCACGCTATGAATGTGGGTGTCTTTTTGCCCGATATAATGGGCGAAAAGCGTTTTCAAAGTTTCACCACGGGAAAGGAAGCCTCAATGA
Organism: uncultured Eggerthellaceae bacterium; assembly: GCA_947632575.1. GTDB lineage: Bacteria > Actinomycetota > Coriobacteriia > Coriobacteriales > Eggerthellaceae > CANRPV01. Next base: position 971 of record CANRPV010000177.1, read on the forward strand.
GCGCAAATACAACTGCCTCGAACGATCCTCGCAAACTTGCCGATGAGATGCTCAATGAAGTCACAGGTGGCCTTGGCATGTGGAACCAGTATTTTGAGGATTATTGGACCGATATGTTCAAGACGCTACCAGAATCCATTACGAGCAACTACGGAGGATTCGAAGACTTTCTGTTGGACGTTTTAGAGAGTAGTCCGGATTCAGTCACCTGCCGTAATGCCTGGATCTCAGCCGGCAAGCCAAGTGATTATCGATATTACATCGGACCTGATGGTGTCATGGAACGTAGGCCCGACTCAAGACGATAATTCACATGGCATTGAGAGCGCACCGGAGTGAGAACTCCACAATAAGAAGGTAACCATGAGCGTAAGTATGGGGATAACTAACGATAAACCCCGCGTAAACACCTCTGAGGTAAACATGACAAACAAGTGCATCGCGGTGGTGATGTCCCTCTTAATGGTGCTCTGCGCGATGCCCCTTGCTGCATGCTCAAGCGAATCCACAGGTTCAGAGCTTTCTGCTCAAGCTACTACCGTCGTATACGACGCAAGCGGTGAATACACAACGACCCTCAAACCACGATCTGATGTTTAGCTCAAAGAGCTCACGGCTGCCGACATACAAGTAGCCTATCAGGTTGTTGATACCGCAGCCATCGATGAAACCTCTGAAGCATCCAGCACTGCCGATTCGGAGCTATCCGATCAGCAAGATTCCACTTCGCATGAAACCACCTCTGCCGGGGATTTTGCAAAAGAAGAAGTCAAAGTCCCAATGACTACCGTAAGCGCTGAGGTGAAGTCGTTCGACCTCAATGATGACGGTACCGCCGGGCTCACCTTCGTAGATCCTCTCGCATCACAAAATATGCCCGTGATCTATGAAATCTACGCCGAGAAGACCGACTTTGTAAGCCAGGTCGGCGTGGAATACCCGAGCTTTACGCTTACGCCCGATATCCCCTACGTCTCGGCCGATTCGCAAACCAACAAACTCACGCTTGAGCTAAACGATGGCGAATTCGTACCTGATGTGGCAATAGATGACGTACAACTCTCAGGATCCTTCGAGGATATGACGATTGAAAATCTCTCCGCATCCGGCAAAAACCTCACCCTTCAGCTCGTTGGAATGCCAGCCATAAGCGCTGAGGCCGGCATTTACCTCGACGGTTCGCTTTCTGTGGCGCCGCGCGCGATTAAGCACGCCTCGCAGGCCACTTACGTCAACATTCCCGTTCATTCAGACGGGGCATTCTTCGACTACTCTGAGCTGAAGTCTGCAAACGATACCGCAACAGTGCCGGTCACCATATATGGCATCGATGACCTTTCCTCGATAGCTCCTGAATCCATAACATTTTCCGATCCGGCTCTTAAAGTGCAAGGCATTGAGGTTTCAGGGGACACAACGCTTACGCTTACGCTTGAAGTTCCGGATACCAATAACGCCAATGACGTTGCAGCAAGGCTCAATGACCAGGAAGTTACTATTGGCGATATTACGCTCACAGCTAACTTCCCTGAAGCATCCTTCTACCCCGTTTTCGACCTCGTTGAAGAAGATGGCGATGACCTCGCCTTAACGCTCATTGCCTACGCTAATAACGGCATGTTCGACAAAAGTCTTGCGGCTGACAAGATCACGCTTTCGGGCGACTTTGAAGGTGGCAACGTAAAGTCGGTTGACCAAGACAGCGACACCACCGCTACGATCAAAATTTCGATTCCAGCAAATGGCCAAACCGAGGAAAGCCTCGATGCGACTGGAACGATCACTCTTGCCGCCGGCACCTTGGTAAACGCCTGGG
>CANRPV010000178.1 GCA_947632575.1 uncultured Eggerthellaceae bacterium
GAGTGACAAGCGAACAAACGATGGAGATTTGCCAAGGGGGATTTGTGAATGGAGATTTGCCGGCAGAGATTTGTGAATGGGGATTCGCAAACGGGGTTTGCCAATGGAGATGGTCGGGACTTAGAGTATTTAACTTCCCAAATTATGCCCCCACTATCCTATATATGGTACACGCGTCAGCGCTTCATCTACTAAGATTCTCCTGATGGAAAGGTTAGAAAGGTTGCGGTCATGAGTGAGTTTCAAGGTGGAGGAAAGCCTTCGGGAGGATCTTCGAAGAGTAAACGAAAGAGCGCAACGGGCACTTCTCAAGAATCGTTGACGCATAAAGGCGATTCTAGGCAGAGTTGCGCATCGGTGGCAACGCTGAGAGCGGCGGTCTACGGAGCCGCAGTTGGCGATGCCCTTGGTGTTCCCTATGAATTTCGCGGGAGAGAGTCCTTCACGTGCGTAACCATGGATGAGGGCGGTACGCATGAGATGCCTCGCGGGACCTTTTCGGATGACACTTCGCTACTTCTTGCCACGTGTGACAGCATTCGTGCGACCGGACGCATTGATGTCGACGATATGCAAAAGCGCTTTCGGCAGTGGCTGTATAAGGGGAAATACACCTCCGATGGTCGCGTCTTCGATGTAGGCAATACGGTGGCAACCGCTCTTGATCGGGGTCGCGGGTGCACCGGCGAATACTCGAATGGCAACGGATCGCTTATGAGGATTGCGCCGTTAGCGTTTACTAAGGCAACCGATGAAGAAATTGAGTCGGTATCGGCTATTACCCACGCGCACTCGATCTCAAAATCCGCTTGTGTCGCTTTTGTTCACATTTTGCGAGAAGTCGCTTTCTCTCGTTCCGATCTTCTATCAGCTATCGAAAACAACGTCCCGGCTGATGAGGCTTTTGAGGCTATGAGAAACCTTAAGGATATGCCACGGGAGGAAGTGAGTTCAGGAGGCTACGTCGTCGATACGCTCTGTGCGGCTCTTTGGTGCGCGCTTCATACCGAAAGCTATGCAGACTGCGTGCTTGAGGCTGTAAACCTCGGACGTGATACCGACACGACGGCCTGCGTGGCGGGAGCTTTGGCAGGCGTGATGTATGGCTACGATGCCATTCCGAAGGAGTGGATCGAGGCGCTTCGTGGCAAGAAGGTCATCGAGAGTTGCCTTTTTGATTAGGCGAAAGCCTTTTTAAGAGTTCAACTTGGAAACGGGAAAATGGGTTCACAGACTATCGGGGATTATTGCCAATGACCATGAATAGTGTGTCCTTACAATTCCAGAGCATAATTGTTGAACCAGGGGGAGGATAAAATAAAAAAGAAAGAGCCTTTAAAGGCTCTTCAGCGAGTCAAAATTGCCGCCTACGCGGCGCCCGAAGGCATTTTTGGCTAAGCCGTATTTTGACTTGCAGTGGTGTCCTGACTGGTATCAAGACATCCTCTAGTTTAACACAGTGGAGAGGGCATGAAAATGAATTTACGAAATGTTGAAACCTATGATATCGGTTTGGATATAGGCACCGCCTCAGTTGGTTGGTCTGTTACAGACGAAAATGGCGAACCCCTACATTTCAAAGGAAAGCCGACACTAGGAAGCCGACTTTTCGATTCTGCGAGCACCGCCGCCGAAGCGAGAGTAAAGCGTGGGCAGAGGCGTCGCTATATTCGACGACGTTGGCGGCTCAATCTTCTGCAGGGTCTTTTTGCAGAGGAAATGGAGAAAGTAGATCCTGACTTTTTCGTTAGGCTCAACCAATCTCGTCTCTTTCCAGAAGATCGTGTCGAAGGACATCGCGATTATTCATGGCCACTCTTTAACAATGTCGACTTTAATGAGGTCGATTATTACAAGAAGTTCCCGACGATCTACCATCTTCGGAAATGGTTGATGGAGACTGACGAAAAGGCAGACATACGCCTTATTTATCTTGCGTTTCACAATATCGTGAAAACTCGAGGGAACTTTTTGCGTCAAGGAGAAAGAATCACCTCTGAAGATACCGATATGGCTCGTGTCGTCAAAGATTTCTGTGAAACTCTTGAAAGTTGGTGCGATGCGAACGATTTCATTCTGAAATCGAGGCCTGGTAAGAAGGCCATTATAGAGGCTCTCGAAAAAGTAAATGTTTCGCGAAGTGAACGCCAGTCGATTATTGCGCAGGTTTTAGGTTTCGATAAAGGCGAGGAAAAGTGGAGTAAGGAGATTTCGAAGGCGATCGTGGGGCTGCAAGCCGATATGGCGTTTATCTTTTCCGTAGAGGGCGAAACTCAAAAATTCGCGTTATCAAACGAGGAAAAAGTAGATGAATTCGAGCAGCAACATTGTCCCGATGAAAGCGTCCCGTTATTTGAATCGATGCTTTCGGTTTATAGCGCATTCATGCTAAGCGGCATATTGTCCATGGCGCCGGGGAAATCGATTTCCTGTAACAAAGTGGAAGAATACGTCAGGTACGGTAAGGACCTTAAGCTTCTAAAAGACCTAGTCAAAGAATATAAACCCGAGAATTATAAGGAGTTTTTTGAAGGAAATCTCTATCCCGATAAAAGCGGGTATGACGTTTCGAAGGCGCAGGGATACACCAAGTACAATCTCGTGCGTGGTGGCACCTCATACGATGATCTGAGAAAAGCGATAGAAGATCTTTTCAAAGACACTGATGCATTGAGCTCCCATGAGTATCAAGAGATCGATCGAAGATTAAAGGAAGGCGACTTCCTTCGCCGTTTAAAAACAACCGACAATGGCAGCATTCCCTACCAGCTCCATC
>CANRPV010000179.1 GCA_947632575.1 uncultured Eggerthellaceae bacterium
ACGGCCTTATTCATCCCACCTCCGGGCGGGTGCTCATCGATGGTCAGGATATGGCCGATAAAAAGGTGGCTGCTTTTGCCCGCAACCAGGTGGGCATCGTGTTTCAGTATCCCGAAAGCCAGCTCTTCGCGAGCAGTGTCAACGACGACGTGGCTTTTGGTCCTCGCAATATGGGGCTTGATTCCGATGAGGTTGATCGTCGCGTAGCGGAGGCGCTTAAGATCGTGGGCCTTGACCGTGCAACGGTAGGCGAAATGTCTCCCTTCGACCTCTCAGGAGGACAGCAGCGTCGCGCGGCCATCGCCGGTGTGTTGGCGATGGAGCCAAAGGTGCTCGTGCTCGACGAGCCCGCAGCGGGTCTTGACCCTCGTGGTCGCGAGGAGATGTTGGACCTCATTCGTATGCTGCATAAGACGGGAACTACCTGCGTGTTGGTTTCTCATTCCATGGCAGATCTCGCGCGCCTCTGCGACCGGGTGCTGCTCATGAATAAGGGAAGCATCGTTTTGCTGGGTAGCCCCGCAGAGGTCTTTTCGAATCCCGCTGTTTTACATGAGATAGGGCTTGATATGCCACCCGCTCAAAAAATGGCGTTCGAGCTCAGAGAAGCGGGATTTGAGCTGAATAGAGCCCTTTACGATGACGAATCGCTTGCCGAGGACCTCGCCGCGATCCTGAACTCCTAGCTCGCTACTCGAAGCGATAGAGATCTTTCGTGGCCTTGCGGAAGGCCTCGTAGACTTCTTGGGCGATGGTCTCATCATCCACCAATTCGAAGCTGGCTGGCTGTCCCTCTTCATCAAGCTCAACCACTTCCAAAACCATGACCTCGCCGGATGAAAGCGCGGGATGAGTGTCGTCTATCGGGAAAAAGAGCCCGTAGCGATGATCCTCATAGAAAAGCAGGCCCAAAAACTCGAGCTCAACTTCATCTCCGTGCTCATCTTCAAAGACGAACGTGGTGCCTTCCTCTACCGGCGGAGCAAAGTTCGGGTCGCTGCCTTCTCGAATCATCTCGGTCCCTCCATCAAATTCTTCCCGGCTCATGGGCCGGGAAGAACACGGTTCGCAGGAATCCATCTACTGCTTTGGCTTAGGCGGTTTCTGAGGCCGTCTCACGCGTTTGGCGCCTTGTGCCGCCTTGGTTTTCTTCTTGCCGCCTTGACCGCCGGTGGCGTTTTTGGCCCCCTGACCAGCCGAGGCGCCCGCCGCCTGGCCCGCCTGGCCAGCGGTCTTTGCCTTCGTTCCTCCACTACCGCTTCCCGCTGAAGCTCCAGCACCCTCTGCCAAGCCCTTGACTGCCCCAGCGGAGGCCTTCGCCCCGGACTCAGCCACAGAAGCTTGCACCATATCCGCCGTCTCCAGGCGGTCGAATTCGAAGCGACCGATAGTATCGCCATACTTTTGACGCAGCTTCGCGTAGCGCGGCTCCTGACTCTTCCAAAGGCTGTAGAGAGGCGTCGCGATGGCGATGGAGGAATAGGAACCGGAAATAAGGCCGATGGTCATAGCAAAGGCGAAGTCGCGCAGCGTCTCGCCGCCGAAGAACAGCATGGCCACAACCGGGATCAACGAGGTGAGCGTCGTGTTGATGGTACGCAGCAACACCTGGTTGATGGAGTGGTTCGCCATGGTCATGAAGGTGCAGCGAATGGCCTCACCGCTCATGTTGTCATTGATGCGGTGGAATACCACGACCGTGTCATAGAGCGAATAACCCAAGATGGTGAGCAAGGCGGCGATGGTGTTCGGCGTCACCTCACGTCCCACCAGAGCGTAGATACCCATAACAAGGATCAGGTCGTGGAGCAAGGCCACAATGGCCATAATTCCCATCTTGTATTCGAAGCGTATGGCGATATAGATGATGATCAACACGATGGAGACCAAAAACGCGATGACCGATGAGCGAATGACACTCGCACCCCAGTCAGGGCCGATGGTAGTCACTTCGAAGCTATCGGTGGAAAGTCCAAGGTCACGAGCAACCTCACTCGCATGGCTTGAGGCTTCCTCAGCGCTCACCGTCGTGGTGCGCACCAAAAAACCCTCCTCGCCATCCGTAACGGTGGTCTGGATGACCGCATCAGGCTCCCCAACTTCGTTGAACGCCTCACGTACCTGCTCAATGGTGATATCTCCCGTGCCATGGAACGCGATGGAGGTGCCGCCCACGAACTCGATGCCGAAGTTCAAACCACGAAGTCCCACGATGGCGAAGCAGGCGACCATGGCGATTGCCGCGACAGTCAGGAAGATACGGCGATAGCCCAAGAAGTTGATGTCGCGCTTGATAAAGCGACCTTTGATCTTGCGCACCTGCTCCAGAGCCTTCTCCGAGGCGCTGCCATCGGCCTTGGCGATCTGAGCCGACTCGCTCTGATTGATCTCATCCTCCTGCTCAACCTCGGCCACAGGAGCACCCTCGGCCTGAGCCAAAGCCTCGTAGCCCTTGGCCACATTCAGGCTGTCTTGGATACCCCAAAAGCCCGGATGACGGGCGATGGAGCGAGGAGCCAAGAGGCGAATCAACGGGGCCTTGAACAAAATCATCATGACTATGTCGCAGAAGATGCCAAGCGCAAGGGTTAGTCCAAAGCCGCGCACAGAAGCCGCCGCCAAGAAGAACAGCGATAGCGCCGAGACTAAGGTCACAAGGTCCGCGTCGATGGATGTCATGATCGCATGATGCACGCCGCTTTGAGAGGCCGCCCGTATGGAGCGGCCCATACGTATCTCCTCACGGAAGCG
>CANRPV010000180.1 GCA_947632575.1 uncultured Eggerthellaceae bacterium
ATTTCACAATACTTAGGCCTCGTGTGTACCTCAAACGGGACAATCATGCCGATTAATTACGCCGATTTCATCACGCCTCTAAAATCATAAAAGAATGAGCGATGACTTTTTGGCCGTCCTTTGGGTACTATCGCTGCTCTTTGGCTGCACTTTGGCCTCAAATACAATATTGCACCTTGTTTTTACGTCCTTGTTTTCGCATCATTCTGAGAAATTAAGGACGTAATTTAGCATTTATCTGAGAAATTCAGTCGATAGCAATCAATTCGAATCACTATCTGCACTTACGTTTACTGAGTTTTAATAAGCTCCACTTGACCTTACTGAGGATTACTAAACTTCACTGGATTTTGCTGGGTTATGCTGAGCTTCACTGGCTCTTGCTCAGGATTACTGAGCCCCAATGGATCTCACCGAAGATTGCTGAGTTCCGTTAGTCTTTGCTGAGTTATGTTGAGATTTGCTCTAACAAACTAATGTTATCTTCCTATACCACCTGGTGGTCACAATACGTTCATCGCACAAAATCTAACTTTGGTGCGCAACCATTCATTGCCTCAGTTGCCCGTCATTCTCCCATCACAGATAATGATAGCCAGATACAAGGCTCTTTTTGAAACGAGTTGTTTCCTATGACTTCTTCCGAAGAAAGACCCATCGAAACAAACGTCCTTACCGACGAAGAACTCGCAACCGTCTCTGCTGGCAGTGGCAGGTGGTATAGGTGGCTAGAAACATCACTGAGCCGCGCGTGGGCACAAAAGGCAAACCGCAAAGAAACCAGTCTCGAATTTGAAGATTGGTTGAGAACCTGGAGAACAGAAGATGACCTCGCAGCAAGGGATGCGTGGATTGCCGCCGACCGACCAGACGGCGTTACCTATTGCTTCGAGGCGGGAAAGATCTGGACCGAGTAAAAGGGACGACAATGACTGAAAACACCAATAACGCGCAAGAGCCAAAGGAACTAAATGCCGAGGAACTCTCCGAGGTTACTGGCGGTAAAAGAGACCTGCCTGCTGAGTTTTATGATTACCTCCAGTTGGTTGCAAACCCAGATGTCAAACGTTACATCAACATAGAAATCAATAAAGGCGATATCGCAACTGCATATCGTCACCTCTATCAAACTTTGAGACTTGGCGGATACACCGATCAGGCAATGCGTATACGACAACTATATGCCGATACGCACAACGGAGAGAAAATTCCCGGACTCCTCTAAGCCGGATATTTGTTGATAAGAACATCTGGATTTAACTAAGCCAGATGTTTGATACTGAGAGAGCCTCGGGCTTCTCCAGCAAGCCAAGCATACAATTGCCCGACAACAGCGGCCCAATTAATCCAACTGACAATGGTTCGTCAAACAGCCCGAACAGTCATGGTGGAATACCACAAACAGGTGATGACAGCCACACGATACTATGGTTTAGCCTGATTGGCGTGATAGCATCTTCTCTTACCTTGATATTGGGTATTGGCCTCAAGAATCGTCAAAATCGGCGCAATGTCTCCTAGGCATCAGTGGCATCCATGGTGACCATCTTTCCATAAGTAAGCATAATCAGCTCACAAACCAGCGTCCGGAACGAGTACTCCCTTTCCTGTAGATGAGGCCTTCCCGTTTGAGCTCAGCGACCAAGCGCTCAGCAGTGCGCTTGGAATAGCCGAGGTCGGCAGCCATGGAACCGATGGTTGCATTATCATGCGCTGAAAGATATTCGATAACGGTATTTTTTCGAGCAGCATGGGGGCTATCAGGAGAAGCATAAGGTTTGAGTGAATCGGCAATTGCCTCAAGCATGAACTCAACAAACGCCTCGCAGCTTCCCTCTGCATCGGAAACTGCTAGAGCCGCATAATAATCTTGCTGCCGTTCTCTCATAGTGTTTTCAACAGGAAGCCACTGGAGTATCGGACGCCACCGTGAAAGCAACAAGGTCTGCCACAAATGACCGATACGCCCATTACCATCGGCAAAGGGATGGATATATTCAAATTCGAAGTGAAACGCACATGACGAGAGAAGCGGATGCATCGTAGTGGACCGTAACCATTGAAATAGATCCTTCAACACATTCGGCACGTACCGGGAAGGTGTTCCCGCATGAATGAGTTGCTCGTTGTTGTATACACCAACGTTTTTAGACCTGAGGCGCCCAGCTTCCGAGCTCAATCCGCCCATCATCACCTTATGAGCCCTGAGAAGATCATCGATATTGTAAGGATCGAGCTCGTCCAATTCACTGTATGCCCGTTGAGCGTTCTCGACTTCCCTTATGTCACGCGCGTCTCCTAATACCCGCTTACCATCGATAATCGCCGTGACCGCTTCCCGAGAGAGTCCATTCCCCTCGATAATGAGGGACGAATAGATGGTACGAATTCGTAGGTCCCTATGAAGACGAAGGTCTGTTGAAAAGCTCCCCTTCGGGTCAATCATGCCAACGTACTCTGCGATGGTTATACAGAGGTTCTCAATCTTGTCATTGGTTTTAAAAGGCGGGTTATAAGACATTGAACCCCTCGTTTTGGCGGCCGTTATATTACCGCCATAATTATACCGCCAATGGCGGTATAATTATCGATCGAAAGAATCATTACGGCACTAGTTAGAAGACCGAATGAATCTCGCAAGGCACTCATGAAGTTCAGCTATAGACTCCATGAACTG
>CANRPV010000181.1 GCA_947632575.1 uncultured Eggerthellaceae bacterium
CGGGACAAAAGACCGGCGTGGCGGGTGAATCTCAGGTATTGCTTCGCACGCAGACCTCGGGCGTCCAAGTGCACGTGATGGAAGATCAAGAGCTTCCCATCTATATCATCGCTCCGGGAAAGGTCTATCGTCGCGATGTGGCCGATCCGTCTCATCTTCCGCAATTCCATCAGATCGAGGGCCTTGTGGTCGATAAGGGTATCACCTTCGGTGACCTTAAGGGCACCTTGGATTATTTCTGCAAAGAGGTCTTCGGCGCCGATCGTAAAACCCGCTTCCGCGCCCACTACTTCCCCTTTACCGAGCCCTCGGCTGAGGTCGATGTGAGCTGTGGGATTTGTCATGGGGAAGGGTGCCGCATGTGTAAGGGCACCGGTTGGTTGGAAATCCTCGGCTGCGGCATGGTCGATCCCAATGTTTTGTCCATGTCGGGCATCGATCCGGAGGTCTATTCGGGTTTCGCCTTCGGCGTTGGCGTGGAACGGGTGGCTTGCCTGAAATACAACGTGCCCGATCTGCGTCTGCTTCTCGATGGCGACATGCGTTTTCTGCGGCAGTTCTAGTTTCGTGATCTTCGCCAGGGGCTTTAGGGGCTCAGGGCGAAAAAGAAGGGTTTAAACATGAAAGTATCTTTGAAATGGCTTTCGGAATACGTTGAACTGCCAAGTGATCTGAAAGCTTTTTGCGACCGTTTGGATCTGACGGGTACCGGCGTCGAGGGAGTTGAATCGCTCGGTGAGAGCTTCAAGTCCATCGTGACCGCACAGGTGATTTCCAAAGCCCCTCATCCCGATTCCGACCATCTGTGGGTCTGCCAGGTGGATGTGGGCTCCTTCAATACCGATGATCAGGGCAATCCCGCTCCTTTGCAGATCGTCTGCGGCGCTCAGAACTTCAACGAAGGCGACCATATCGTCACCGCCTTGGTGGGAGCCGAGCTTCCCGGAGAGATAAAGATCAAGAAGTCGAAACTGCGTGGCGTGGTGAGCCAGGGTATGAATTGCTCGGAGCGCGAGCTCGGCATCGGCAATGATCACCAGGGCATCATGATTCTTCCCGCCGACGCGCCGGTGGGTATGCCCCTTGATGAGTATCTTGGGAAATCCGACACGGTGCTTGATTTGGAGATCACGCCCAATCGACCTGATTGCCTGTCGATCGTGGGACTCGCCCGTGAGGTGGGTGCCATGTATCAGCGGGATTGGTTTGATCCGCTGCCAGCTATGGCCGATGAGCTTGAGCTTGACCCCGACAGTATTCCGGTGGACGATGAGGTGACCATCACCATCGAAGATCCCATCCGCTGTCCCCGCTACACCGCTCGGGTTATCCGTGGCGTGAAAATCGGACCCAGTCCTCAGTGGATGGTCGAGCGTTTGGCGGCCATCGGTCAGCGTTCGATCAACAACATCGTCGATGTTACGAACTACATTCTCTTCCTCTTTGGGCAGCCCCTGCATTCCTTCGATCTCGATAAGCTCAAGGGCCCCGACGGAAAAGCCCATATCATCGTTCGCGCCGCCGAAGACGGGGAGCACTTCACCACCCTTGACGGCGAGGAGCGCACGTTGAGCTCGGATATGACGGTGATTGCCACGAAAGACCAGGGCACGGTCGCGCTGGCCGGCGTTATGGGCGGTCTTGATTCCGAGGTCACCGAGGAGAGCTGCAATATTCTTCTCGAGGCGGCGACCTTTGAGCCGGGGCGCACCAGCCGTACCAGTCGAAACCTGGGACTATTCAGCGAAAGTTCCATGCGCTACGAGCGCGGTGTGGATGACCATGACATCGAGCGTCGCTCCGCTGCCGCGGCGGCACTGATGGTGGCTGTCGCGGGTGGTAGCGTGAGCTGTGCGCGTGGCAATGATCAGGGCATCATCGATGTGTGGCCGCTGCAAAGCGAGCAGCCGCATCTGACGTTCCGCATCCCTCGTTTCAACAGCATGATGGGCTCTGACATCTCCCGCGATTTTATCGTGGACTGCCTTGGCCGTTTGGGCTGCGTGGTGTCCGACACCGACAATCCTGATGAGCTCGCGGTTATCTCTCCGAGTTACCGGCCCGATCTCGAACGCGAGATCGATCTTTACGAAGAGGTGCTGCGCCTCTGGGGTATGGACCGCATCACGGCGACGTTGCCCGGTGGACGCGGTCGCTTCGGCCGGCGCACGGAAGAGGAGCGCAAGCTCGATATCATAAACGACACCCTCCGGGCGAGCGGTTTGAATGAAACGATGACCTATTCGTTCGCGGATCCCGAGGATCTCAAGCGGCTTCGTATGCCTGAGGGCTTGTTGGGCCAGCCGGTGGAGCTGCTTAATCCGCTCAACAACGAGCAGTCGATGATGCGTCAATCCATCATTCCCGGCTTGCTTCGCAGCGTGACTCACAATCAAAGCCATGGAGTCAAAAATCTCCAGCTCTATGAGGTGGGCACGGTTTTCTTCGCCCGAAGCGGTCATCCGCTGCCAAAGGAGCGCAAGAAGGTGGCCGGTGTTTTAGCCGGCGCCATGGACGAAGCCGGATGGAACCGCTCCGAGGTCGCCTTCGACTTCTTTGACGGAAAGGGTGTCATCGAAAACCTGGTTCGCGAACTGGCGTTGCCAAAGATACGTTTCAAGGCCCTATCGGCTGAGGAAGCTCCGTGGCTGCAGCCAGGTCGAGGCGCAGAGATCCT
>CANRPV010000182.1 GCA_947632575.1 uncultured Eggerthellaceae bacterium
TCGGTCTCCCGGAAAAGACCGAGAATCGTTCCGCTCTTGCTGTGGTCGGCATGGGAATAATCCTTCTGAAGGCATTCGAGTAAGCGCGCGACACCCTGGGGTCCCTCGTAGGGAACCGGATCTCCATTCTCGTGAACGAGAATATGCTCGAGTTCGATGCCGAATAACGAGGGATTACTTTTGATGCCGTTTTCGAAGTATGAAACGATGGCCTTGATATTAGCCTCGCGAGCGCTTTGATTTCTCTGGCTCATTCGAGCGTCCTCTTCCCTCAGTTAAGCTCGCCGTCCGTAATCGTCCAATACAAAACCAACCCCTGAGGAGAGGTTCAAAAAGCTGCTGAACGAAATACGTGCTAGAGCTTGGGAGTTTTTACTCCCCGCGTTTTTGCATCATAATAGCACTCTGGTCTTTGATGGATAGAAGGGCACGTGCTGAGCGAGCTATTCTTTAAAGGAGCGTTCAAGAGTCGCCCAGAGCGTGCCAACTGTTGTAAACTCCTGAGAAGACTCTGTTGTTAAAAGAGAGGGACAATCGTGGCAAAAAAAGTTGGGGTAGTCGGCGCGGCGGGCTTTGCCGGAGTAGAGTTGGTGCGGCTTTTGCTTGCTCATCCAGAGTTTGATCTTCAGATCATCACCTCTGATGAGCTTCAGGGACGTCCTCTCGCTGAGGTTTATCCCGCGTTTGCTGGTGTGAGCAGCCTGATGTTTGAGGCTTGCCAACCAGAGGAGTTCCCCGGTTGCGATCTCGTTTTTCTCGCGGTGCCCCATACCGCGTCCCTGAAACTTACCCCGCTCTTTTTAAACAAGGGCGTCTCCGTGGTTGACCTGTCGGCCGATTATCGGCTGAGCGATGCCGACGTCTATGAGCTGTGGTATCAAACACCTCATACCACTCCGGAGCTTCTGGATGAGCGAGCTTTTGGCCTGCCGGAGCTCTTCCCGGAGGATTTGCGCAGTGCCCATGATCGTCTTACCCAAGGAAAGCCAGCCTTAGTGGCCTGCGCCGGATGCTATCCGACCGCGACTTCGCTCGCGGCGGCTCCCGCCCTTCGCGCGGGTGTGGTGGATGAGACGAAGACGATCATCGCGGATGCGATCTCCGGCGTGACCGGGGCGGGTCGCAAGGCGACAGCGCGCACCCACTTCTGCTTTGCCAATGAGAACCTTGAAGCCTATGGCGTGGGAACGCATCGGCACACGCCCGAGATCGAGCAGATTTTAGGCCTTAAAGACCGACTCGTATTCACGCCTCATCTCGCTCCGCTCAATCGCGGATTGCTCTCCACGGTCACGCTTCCTCTCGCGGCAGAGGTGGATCTTGACGGTGATCGACTCCACCAGATCTATGACGATTTTTATCGGGAGAATCCCCTGGTGGAAGTGTTGCCGGCGGGAGGTTCTCCCAAGACCTCGTCGGTGGCGGGAACGGACCGTGCGCAGGTCGGCGTGTTTTTCGAGCGACGAACGAGGTCGATCATCGCGCTGGGGGCCATTGACAATCTTGGTAAGGGAGCAGCAGGTCAAGCCATCCAATGTGCGAATATCCTCTGCGGCTTTCCGGAGACCGAGGGCTTGTTAGGCCAGGCCCTTCCGATTTAGATTGGATGATTTTAGTCGTAAGCTTATCGAAGGTAAGATTGTCTAGCGGAAAATCATTAAACGTAAGCTTGCGTATGACCTATGAAAGTAACGTTATGAACGAAACCATACAGACAGTATCGTTGAGAGAGATTCCGGAAGGAGGCGTGTGCTCGGCGTTGGGCTTTCGGGCCGCGGGCGTCCATGCGGGCTTTCGGGCGGATCCCTCGCGGCTTGATCTCGCTTTGGTCTGCGCGGATGAACCTTGCGCGTGCGCGGCGGTCTTCACGCAAAACGAGTTTTGCGCCGCCCCGGTCAGCGTTTCGCGCTCTCATCTCATTGAGGGAGGAGAGGGATCAACCTATGGCACCGCTCGTGCCGTGATGATCAACTCCGGAAACGCCAATGCGGCTACAGGGATGCGAGGCTTGGATACCGCTGAGGAGTCCAGCGCGCTTGCGGCGCGGGCCTTAGGCTGCCCCGCCTCCGAGGTTTTAGTGGCCTCAACAGGGGTTATCGGAGTCCATCTGCCGCTTGCTCCCTTTGAGAGCGGCCTTCCTCTGGCGGTGGAGGCTCTTTCGGCCGAGGGAAGCCTCGATGCGGCCCGCGCCATCATGACGACGGATACCTGCGCTAAATCCTATGCGGTGGAATTTTCCGGGGAGGCGTTTGGCTATCCGGAGGTGTGCTTCCATGTGGGAGGCATGACCAAGGGGTCAGGCATGATCATGCCGAATATGGCCACGATGATCGCCGTGCTGACTACCGACGTCCCCCTGGCGGCACCTGATCTTCATCGGGCGCTCAAGACAGTCGTGGGGCAAAGCTTCAACAAGGTGACGGTCGACGGTGATACGTCTACCAACGACAGTTGCTTTTTGTTCTCGAGCGGGGCTCACCGCCCGAGTGTACCGTTGGCCACGCCGGGGTCAGAACTTTACGAGATCTTTCTTGTGGCTCTTACGCAGGTGTGTGTTTATCTCGCTCGCCTGATGGCTCAGGATGGCGAGGGTGCCACCCGGCTCATCACCGTCAATGTTAGCGGTGCCGCCTCC
>CANRPV010000183.1 GCA_947632575.1 uncultured Eggerthellaceae bacterium
TCGTTGCGAGGGACTCTTCACCTTGATCCTTATAAGTTCGTATGAGAGTTCGAGCACTCTGATCATAGAGCACGGCGCTTGCCGCCTGATCAAAGGGCAGTTCATCGCGAAGAAGGCTTTTTAACATCACGGGGTTGCACTCGCTGCATAAAAGCTTGCCCCAGGGAGCGCCGCAGCGGGGACAGGCGCGCCACCAATCAATATAGGCGAGTTGAGATCGGCAAGTAGAGCAAAGGGAGCTTCCATAACGGTCGCAAATGGCACAGCGGCTTGGCCAAAGCGTCTCAAATAGAAGCTCCTTGGCCTCCATTAAGCATGATTCAAAAGAACGCGCCAAAAGGTTAAGCTCTCTACTTTTGTGGTCTCGAAAGGCCGTAGGGGCAGCGCTTTCGGAAGCATCCTCTGCGATCCTGCGACCCTTCGAGAAGGAGGGGGAAGCTCGGTGCATGTCACAGCCTAAAGACTACCGATGACAAAGCAATGGCTCAGCGGCGACGTTCATTTGTCAGGTTTCTAACATGGGTATCTGATACACTTAAACATGTTTCCTTTAAGTCTGTAGTTGCGGGTCTTAACGGGGTATCCTATAAGACCCAAGTCCATGGCAGATGCGGTCAAAAGGATCCACGTAAGCAAGTGGCTACGAGCTTATTGTGAGCATGGCGTATCCTAGAGGTAAGTCGCACCGCCCGTTCACATGAGTTTACGACAAGGGTCGTAAAGGGCGAGAGGGTTAGTAGCGCAAGCAAACGCTCCGGTGCGCGAGTGTGGGGGCAAAGACTAGGTCAGTTGAAGGAAGCAAAGTTTGACCTGTTAACGGAGGTTTCTGTGCGTAAAGGTATCAGCCGAATCATTGCCATTAGTGTGTTAATGCTAAGCACTTTGTTGCTCTTTACCGCATGCTCAAGTAATGCCAATGACGTTCCCCAGCTTGGTAGTCCCGCGGTTTCAACTCCTAACATTGGACAAAGCGGGGTTTTGCGGGTCGGCGTCAACACCGCTAATGCACCGCTCGCTGGCAAAAGCGGCAATAAGATCATCGGCCTTGATGTAGATATCGCCGCCGCAATTGCCGATGAGCTCGGCCTTAAGCTCGAGATCGTTGACGTGGGGGCTAATCCCACGGGCGCTCTCGAAGATAAAAAGGTAGATATCGTTATGGGGATCGACCAGTCTGATAGCAATCAGGGATTCTGGCGGTCATCAAGCTATATGGGAACGGGCATCGCCGCTTTCGCGACGTCGTCCACTGATCCTGTTCCCACTAATGGTTCTGGAGAGAGTTTCGGAGCTCAGGTCTCTTCAAAAAGCGCATGGGCTGTCGAGGCCGAATTCGGCAAGGATAGCCTCACCACCACGACTACGTTAAATGATGCGTTTGCCGATCTTGAAGCTGGCACTGTTGATTACGTTGCCGCTGATGCCATCATCGGGTATTACGCCGCCCACAGCCAAAATATTCAAGCGGATATCGTTGCTTTGCTGATGCGCCCCAGTGGTTATTGCATTGGTGTATCAGCAACCAACACGGCCCTGCAGCAGATTATCGATGAGACCGTAGACACTCTGGTCGACAATGGCGTGATCGGAGTAATCCAGTGCAAGTGGCTTGGCACTGAGATTATCACTGCGGATATTCCGCTGACCAATGGCGCTGATGCCGCAACTACTCAGAACCAATCCAGTACGGGTGCTGGCGAAGCTAATGGGGTAGATACCGACGGAGATGGTCTTCCTGATACCAATCCCAATGCTACCAGCACTGATGCTAACGGTAATGCGACGGGCACCGATGCCGCCAATGGCGCTACGGGAACCACCGGAACCAGCGGAACCACTACGGGAACGAGCACATCGACCAGCACGACAACAGGTGGAACGAGCTCCAACTAAGGAGCATGCTTCAACCAAGAAGAGAGTTCCAACTAAGGAGCAAATTCCAGCTAAGGTGCAAGTTCAAAATAGCAAACAAGTTCTCACAAATTGGATGAGAACATACGTCATGAAATCCGATGAGCCGCTTAGAGCGGCTCATCGTTTAGAAGCTCATCGTTTAGAAGATCAATGACGGTCTTGTAGGGTTCATCTGCCTGAGTGATCATCTCGCGATTTCCCACAGTGCAAATGAGCCTTTGATCGGTGGTGGCGGAAATGGTCGGGGCGAGCTCTTTCAGGGCGGTCAGCGTCGCACCGATAATCTCTGCACGCACCTTCTTTCGCTCTTCATTTGAATAGCCCGTGAAGTATTGAGTGTCCTGTCGACGGATAAGCTCGCGAGGCTTAAGCGGCGAATCAAAGCCTGCAACCGCTGAAACGATATAGCCATCAAACTCGACTTGGCTAGGGGCATAGGCTAAAAGCCAAGAACCGGCCTCTTCGAAGGTTCTGATGGTGTGATCAACGTGGGGGTCCCTAAAGGAGTAAAAGCGCTGTGAGCCTGCTCTGGTGGTCGAAAAGCCGACCCCATAAGCACCTCCTTTTACGCGTACCTCATTCCAGAGGTAGTCATAAGAAAGCACGCGCATGGCCAAAAGCCAAAGACCGCTAAATGATGATTCGGGCGAAAGCAAACGCCGGTCGTAGCCCATAGATGAATAGGTGACATCGCTCGGGATCACGATGCCCTCG
>CANRPV010000184.1 GCA_947632575.1 uncultured Eggerthellaceae bacterium
GATGATACACTCGAGCTGCCCACAAACTTTCCCAACGACCCTCTCGTAGCCGAATACCAGTATCAATTTCTCCCCGTGGGCGACGGTACCTCCAAATCGGGCGCCAATATCCTCAAGGCATGGGATATTGTCCGCGCTCAGTCGAAACTCTCGACCGTGAGCGTCGGTGTCATCGATACGGGCATTAATATGAGCCATGAGGATTTGCAGAAAAATATTAACTACACTCGCGCTTATAACGTCTTCACTAAAGGCAGAGACGTCACCGACTTGATTGGCCACGGAACACTCGTAGCTGGCATCATCGCCGCCACCGCCAACAACGGCATAGGCATCGCTGGAGTTGCCGATGCCGTTTCAGGCATCGTGTCCGTCATACCCGTAAAAGTGTTCACTGATAGTGGAGAGACATACACTGACAAGGTAATAAAAGGTCTCTCCTATCTTGATAGACTTGTCGAGAGGGGCACCGCTGATGATTTGCGGGTCATCAACATGAGCGTTGGTATGCGCGGCCGCTCCTATGAAAACCCCGACAACGCGCTCTATCGGGCTGTGAACCACCTGACTGATAAGCATGGTGTGCTCGTCGTGGGAGCCGGCGGCAACGGCGACGAGAACAATAATGCCACTACAGAACCGATGTATCCGAGCGATTACGACGCCTGTCTGAGCGTGACGGCGCTTACTCAAACGGGTGCCAACGCGTATTTCTCCGACTACAACCTGAGCAAAGATATCTCCGCGCCCGGCATGAGCATCGAAGGTCCCTTTATTGATGGCAACAGCTCATATAAGTTTAACCACGGCACCTCTTTCGCCGCTCCGATCGCCTCAGGTGTTGCAGCGCTCATGCTTGCGGTGAACCCGTCACTGTCCCCCGCTGAGATCATCGATATCATTAAGGACACGGCTGCAGACATCCCTGACCGCACCATAAACGACTGGTGCGATCGTTCTGGCAGCGCCGGTGCTCTAGATGCTGGCCGTGCGCTGCAAGAGGCGCTCATACGGGAAGGCACCTTTGTGCCGTCTAAACCGAGCAGCTCCAGCAACCGTGATCATTCGAAGCTTCCGAACATCCCCGGCGCTTTGGATGACCCCAATAATTATGGTGATCTGGATAATTCAGGTGATCCTAATACTCCCGGTGACTCCGACGAGAACATTGCGCGAATCCAAGGTAAGACGCTCAGTCAAACGGGAGATGAAACAAATCTGATAAGTTTGGTTTCGATAGCGACTATCGCGGCTTTGGTAGTGCTGCTTGCTCGGTCCAAGACAAGATCGTCGTAATTTCTCTCCAAGGACAGCGCCTTCTGCACCGATGTATCACAAACCGTCTTGAATGTCGGATTTGAGCTCGAAAAACCAGTTTGAGGGACGTCATTCTTGACGATAACTAGGGGCGAACACATAATTTTTCGTGTTTGAGGTTCTTGCCTGCGTTTAACAATCCATTTCATCGGAGGGAATCCTATGAACGAGAAAATGACCAAATTTTACGAGGCCGTATCTGCCGACGAGGCGCTTAAAGAGGAGCTCCTCGAAGTGACAAGTGGTGTCGCGATCAACGCCGAAGACACGTCACGCGCCGCCATGGCAGATGCCGTCGCCGCCTTTGCGGCAGCCCATGATCTCGACCTTACCGCCGCCGACGTTCTCGCCGCAGACTCTGAGGCAATGGAGGGTGAGCTTACCGACGAAGAGCTCATGGCAGTATCAGGCGGTGGCTGTGGATGCATCGTCATCGGCATAGCTAAGGGTTGCGGCTGCTTTGTCTACGGACAAAGCCAAAAAAAGGATATGGGCGGATTAGACCCGAGTTACGTTTCGGGTAAATGCGGAGTCGTTGGCCTCTAAGCCGACCCGCCACATTCGTTTCATCCCCTATTACCGCTCCCTGGAGGGGCGCATATGTTCTATAAGCTCAACGAGCGCTTGCTTCCCCGCGGCTGGCAGCGACTTCCGCATGGTCTCGTGGATAGGCGAACAGGTCAGGTGTCGTTTATTCCGAAGACCTACTGGGACGCGATCAGCCTTGCGGAAGGCACCATAGATCTCGATTTGCCGATCATCCCCGCAACTGTGCGCGAGGCTGCCACGGAACTCGCAGAGCTGGGTGTTCTCCAGCCCTGCGAGCAGGGCGAGGGTGCTCGTGCACCCGAACAGGTCTATCGCCTGTTCGACAACCGGTTCATCCAGAGCGCACACTGGTCCATCACCGGCAAATGCAATTTCCGTTGCAAGCACTGCTTCATGAGCGCGCCGGACGCGAAATTCGGCGAGATCTCCCACGAACAAGCGCTCGCCATTATCGATCAGCTCGCTGAGTGTGGTATCTATCAGGTGGAACTCACCGGTGGCGAGCCGCTCGTGCGTCCCGACTTCCTTGAGCTTGTCGACGCCCTCATCGAGCATGGCATCGTCATCACGCAAATCTACACCAATGGCGCCCTCGTTACGGACGCTCTTTTGGACGCCCTCGCCGAGCGCGGTGTGCACTGCTCCTTCATCTTGAGCTTCGACGGAGTGGGCTGGCACGACTGGATGCGCGGTATCCCCGGTGCTGAAGCTCTAGCTCGCAAGGCATTTGAGCGCTGCCGCGA
>CANRPV010000185.1 GCA_947632575.1 uncultured Eggerthellaceae bacterium
CCCGGGATGCCGTTTCGGTAGGCGAAGTTCGCGCCGCCGTCGGTCATGAGGACGAGCGAAGGGATGCGCGGCAGCTTTGCCGTCGTGTTGTTGACCTGCTCCTCATAGGTGGTCAGTTTCGTGTCCGCCAGCTGCTTGAAGCCGAGGTAGACCCCGTTCTGGGTGCTCGTGAGGCAGCCGATGTAGACGGTGTCAGTATCCTCGAATTCCTTCCCGTAAAAGCCGTTGGAGTAACTCCCATTTTCTTCCGTGCTTTCCTGGATTTCTTCCCCTTTAACAGGAATCCAATCGGCATCCACGGTAAGGGTGTAGGCTGCATCGACGTTGCTCAGCCAATAACCAGTACCGTCATTATCTTCGGCGTAACTCGGATTCCCGTTTACGCCTCCAAAGTCGCTGGGAAGAAGCTGCTGCATGCTTTCGACGGTGATGTATTGCTTTGTGCCAGAACCATCGGTCGTGTAATGATGAAGCGGCATGAGAACCGCGGAACTCGCACCATACCCCACCACGGCGATGCGGTTCTGGGCATTTTGCCTCATGAGCGAGTCGATGGTCTCGTTGATGGCGTTCACCGTGGCCTGGATGCGCGAGTTTTCTATGCGCGCCGTGGCGGTAATGCCGTATTTGTTCGCATAGGTGCCGCTTGGAATCGATTTTGCGCCGGGCGAGCTCTCCGTGTATGGATCGCCGTACTCCATTCCGTCGGATGCGCAGGCCATGGAGCCGGACATGTCGAACACGATGACAAGGTCGATGGGGTTAGGTGGATAGGTGTTTTGCAACTGTGAGGAACCAAGCACACTGTATACATGAAGAAAGTCGTCATTGATGGACACTTCTCCCCGATAACCATCGGTGGCAAGAGAGAGATTAAGCTCATCGTTGATCGGATCCCACGCGTCACCTTGCGAGGTCTCGGAATCAACCTCTTCCTCGGCGTTGTAAGCATATACGCTCTTATCAGCCCAAAGACGCCCTGCGTAGCGCGAGCCGTTGGTGCTGAGTTGGATTTCGGAGGACGTGAGATCGGTTCCCTCGGCGGGTATCAGCGAACCGTAGATATCGCCGCCAAGAAGCTGGCCGATGTAGGAATCGTGCGTATCGGGGTCGGCGATGCGACCTTCAGGTGTGACGATGTTTTGCGTGGGACCATCGTAGTGCTCTGCTGCATAAGCCTGTGACACAAACAGAGGAAATTCTCCGCAAGATATAACAAGCATGAGACATAGCAACATTGTTGTTATCTTGCGGATGGAAATGGGTTTTCTGCTACGTTTGTTGTCCATTTTCGTGCCCATTATTATTCGTAGGTGCTTATAACGAAACGCCCGTCTTTACGAAACGCCTGGAAATAGAACGGATTCTTATCAGCCCAAACCGGGTCGGTTGCAGCATGCTTCTCGTAGCGCTCGAACGCCTCCAGATAGCTTACTTGGAGTTCGTCTTCAGCCTGAAGGCGCGCCTGAACCGCATCATTGAAACTATTGAAATAGCCCAGCGTATAGTGCTTCTTTTGAAAGGTTATCTGCGCTCGATATTTGCCGTTTTTAGTAAGAAACAGCCCACGAAAACCCGTCTTGTTGCGCTTTCCCTCGCACTGCACTCGCTCAAGCCGCTCGACGCAGGTATCGTCTTGATAACTCATATGATCGTGCATCGATGTGCTTCGTTCGCTTTTCCAGCACCCGCAGCTTCGCGTACGACCACGCAGGAGATTTCCCGCAAACACATCGACTTCGTTTCCGCAATCGCACCGGCAATGCCAGCGCTTATTCTTGCGAGGCGTCTCGTCCGTCTGGCCTAAGACGGTAAGCCTTCCGAAACGTTTTCCTATGAACTCAGAGACCTTCATAGGATGTTCGTTAGCGCAGATAGGTGTATAGATTGTTGGGGTTGACTCCTGGAGTCTTTTGTCGAACTCCGGTAAAAGAACGTGCCCCCCCCGCGAAGACACTTCTTTAAAAAATACACTTTTCTGTTTCATATAAACTTCGTTTCTCAGTTCCAAAAGTTCCCAGTACAAACAATTAATACCATTAACAAAAACAATATTTAAGTAAGTGTACTTTTTTCTTACTTCAAATGGTAGTTAAAAATCTGTTAAATACACATTCATGGGGTGAAATGCATGTATTTGACGCTTTTGCTACCAGAACAGTCTCATGCTTTTTCCTTGCTACCCCGCATAGAGCACTCAATTCAAAGGGTCACTTAGATCCCTATCTGCGCCCATGCTTAGGCAAAGAACGGCGCCTTCTTACCTGCAGCACAGAATAAAGAGCGACAGAGGCAGCAGCGGCAACCATAAGTACAGGGCCTCTCATATCTGTTTTATCCCCGGTTTGGACCAAAGGCTTGTTCTCATTGGGAGTGGGCTTTTTGGGCTGCTCGGGGGTATTGGGCTTATGCGGATTATCCGGCGGATTTAAGGTGTTGGTGGCAATGGCGGTCGCATTTGTTCCTGCGGTAATGGTGCCACTTTCTCCTTGCCAAGATACCTCCCAGTCACCCTCGATAAGCTCTCTTGCCTCATACGTGGTGCCCTCAGCAAGACCGCTAAAGGTAAGGCTCTCTCCCGCCTTAAGATAAAAGTCAGCCACAG
>CANRPV010000186.1 GCA_947632575.1 uncultured Eggerthellaceae bacterium
GTCCTGCGGATGGTAGAACGAGGCGTGCCACGTGGTCTTCTCGATGGGTTTGTCCAAAAGCCAAAGGGCTCCCGGCAAGAAGGTCATAACCATCAAGAACGACAAGAGCGTGCCCCTGAACAGCAAAAGTCCCAAAATCGAGATAATGCCGTTGCTAGAAGTGACCCAAAGAACGAAGCCCGCTAGAGAAAGAATGCAGGCGGATACGAGGATGCTCTTAAATGAGGTGCCGCAGGTGCGATAAAGCGCCTCTTTAACCGGCGCCTCCCTACGATGCCTGAGATAGGTGTCTGTAAAGAGAATGGCATAGTCCACCGTCGCACCAAGCTGGACCGTATTGATCACCAAAAATCCGAGGTAGTTGAGAGAATCTCCCGTGAAGTAAGGCGTACTGAGATTGATGAAGATGGCGAACTCGATGGTGGCAAGCAAAATGATTGGTAAAAGCACCGACCTGAAAGTGAGTATCAACACGATTAAGATCGACACCACGGCGATGATGTTGGTCACCGAGCTGTCGACTGCCGTGACCTCACGCATGTCATAGAGGCTCGCCGGCTCACCCGCCACATAGCCCCCGTCACCATAGACGTCAAAGATGGACGCACGCATGCGTTCCACAAGGCCAAAGGCGGCGGGTCCCTCATTGGGAGTGTTCGCGTAGGCTACGATGCGCGCATAGTTATTTGAATAGAACTGGTCCGTAATGACTGGATCTAAAAAACCTACCGGGATGCCATTTCCCACGGTTGAGGGGTAAGACATCACCGAGTCGATATTGGGGTCAGCCTCAAGGATGTCGGTGAGTGCCACTTCGTTTCCAACATCTCCTCGCGGTACTAAAACCACCAGGGGTGTGGAGGTGCCGTAGACCTCGTTGATAGCCTCAGAATCGATGGTGCTTCTGGTGTGGGCATCGGTGGATCCCATGCCATAGGTGAAGTTCACATGGGACTGAGCCAAGAAGCAAGGCAGCGCGATCAGACAAACGATAACCAGCATGGGTGCGCGCAGTGGCGCCAGGTATTTTCCGACCGTTTTAAACGACGGCATCATCGGACGGTGCTTGGTCTTATCGACCAGCTTATAAGCTACCAGCGTGAAAGCCGGAAGGAAGATCATGACGCACAGGAAGGAGAAGATAATGCCTTTAACGAGCGTAATGCCCAGGTCGGCGCCGATGCGGAATTGCATGAAGCCCAAGGCGGCAAAGCCAAAGGTGGTGGTTGCCGCCGATGCTGCGATGGCAGAGAAGCTCTCGCGCATGGCCTGGCGCATGGCGGTTGCGGAATCCGGGTAATCGCGTCGCGCCCGCTGAAACGCATGGAGTAGGAAAACGGCGTAGTCAAGCGATACGGCCAACTGCAAAATCGGGGAGATCGTAAAAGCGATGTGGGAGACCTCTCCGATAAAGATGTTGGTTCCCATGTTGAAGAGAATGGATATGCCAATTGCCAGCAGGAAAAATACCGGTTCCATCCAAGATTCGGTGGACAAAACCAACAGCAGCAAAATGAGCGGTATCAAGATGGCGAAGGCGTTGAGGACTTCGCTTACCGCCATAGACTGAGTCTCAGCGGTACTGATGGCTTCTCCATCGGCGTGCCCAGACTCTCCGATGATCTCATAGATCGCGGCCGCCGCCTCGGTCTCTTTTCCGGACTCCACCGTGACGTTGTAAAGAGCGTTTCCGTCTTTGAAATAGCTATCCAGGTAACTTTGGTCTTGAGCGCCCAGTGGGATGGAGAGATCGGACACGTCATCAAGCCACATGACGGAGCTTACTCCCGGTGCAGAGGCGAGAGCCTTCTTATAAGCGACGGCATCTTCAAGGCTTACGTCTTCGATCATGACTCGGACGTTTGGTACCTCGGCGTCAAATTCGGCGTCCATGACGTTGAGGGCTTGGGTAGATTCGCTGGATTCAGGGAGATAAGAGGCGAGGTCGTAGTTGACTGGTACCATCGTGGCGCCAAGTGCGCAGAGGATCGAAAGGGCAAAGGTGACAATAACGATGCCCTTGCTGTATTTGGTTACGAGGAATGTGAAGCGATCCATACGACCTTAAACTCTCAAGAACTTTCAAGTATTGTCGCATGCTGGAGCATCGCCAGTATAGGCCTAAAGAAAAAGACAAATATTTTTCCAAACTCTCTTACTGAGACGATTTGTCGAGGTTGGCAGAGACGGTTTCTCGAGGCTTACCGGGACGGTTTCTCAGAGCACTCTTTAGACGTATTCGTAAGTTGCTCTT
Source organism: uncultured Eggerthellaceae bacterium (assembly GCA_947632575.1). GTDB lineage: Bacteria > Actinomycetota > Coriobacteriia > Coriobacteriales > Eggerthellaceae > CANRPV01. The sequence goes on from CANRPV010000186.1 coordinate 2,255, forward strand.
GAGCGTCCTCGTAAGGCACTCTTGAAGCGTTTATAAGGTTTTCTTGAAGCTCTCTGTTTACGCGTTCTTTTCCGCCATGCGTTGCTCGAAGCGTTCTTTGGAGATGATCTGAGTGGTGAACATACCATCTGACATGAGGTTGCCGTCATCGTCATAGGCGGCGACATTCCAATACTGCTTTTCGCCATCTTCGCCGATGATGTCTGCGGTTGCGTGGATGTATCCCTCGACGCCGGGGCGCACGTGGCGGGCGTCGATGCCGATGCCGAAGAGGATATCCTTCTCCATATCCATGCGCTCCATGGCGGCGCGGCT
>CANRPV010000187.1 GCA_947632575.1 uncultured Eggerthellaceae bacterium
CATCGACATCGATGTTAAGCAGGGGCTTCACATCCAAAGCTGCACCGGCGATAGCCACCGACGCAGGGATACGGCCACCGCGGCGAAGCACGTTCATGTCCTCGATCATGAAGTTCTCATCCACGAAATAACGCGCCTCGAGCGCCCAGTCGCGCAGCTCTTCAGCGCTGAGTCCTTTCTCCCACTGCTGAATAGCCTCATAGACCAGCAATCCTTCAGCGATAGAGGCGAGACGAGTATCCACCACATAAAGCTCCGCATCGGGATGATCCAGAAGCATCTGGCTTGCCACCAAGCTCGCTACATCGTAGCTTCCCGAAAGACCGCTGGTAAATGAGAGGTAGACCGATGGCTTGCCGCTCTCTATAGCCTGCTGGAACACCTCTTGGAATACCGGTACCGGCACCTGAGCCGTCGTAGGCTCAGCTCCCTTGCGCATCTTGTCGTAAAACTGCTTGGGAGTGATGGTTTGGTAGAGATCATCGTTGAATGAGCCGTTATCGATGATGTAAGGGAACTTGATGAAATAGATCCCCTCGCGATTAATAAATTCAGCAGGAAGATCGCAGCAGGAATCAATGATCAAATTACAATTTGGCATCTTAACCCTCTTCTTATCTCTTCACGTTCCGTCTTTTATTTCGCTGTCACCTTGCAACAAAACACGAGCTATTCGATGACGAAGACCCTATCGACCAGGTCATCGTCGAATTTGTGTTCCAAGACCTCCTGGCATTCATAAACGAGACCAAGCGCCGGACCCACATGAGTCCCAAGCACCGGAGATACGGGCAGCACCGGTACCGGGAAATCCACAAGATGCTCCACCATATCGGCGGAGAACGTCTGAGCCGGGGCCTTCTCACCGATGTAATGCACGGCTATGCGCTTAAGCCCATGGGCCTCGATATCGTTTTCCATGATGGAGACCATTTTCGCCAACGCCTTTTTATAGGTGCGCACCTTGCTATAGGGCGAGGCTCCCCCGTTATAGACCGTGATAATGGGATAGATCTGCACGAGGCTGCCTAAAAACGCCGAAGCGCCTCCGATGCGGCCGCCCGCCTTGAGAAAGCTTAAGGTCTCCGGAAGAAAGAGGATGCGGCTCGACATGATCCCGCGCAAGGCGGCGATGGCACAGGCGCGCAAATCCCCGCCCGCATCGCGCACGTCAAGCGCATCGAGAACAGCGAAAGCCTCGTCGAAGGCGATGCTGGTCGAATCGATCAGGACGCAACGAAAATCGATGTGGTGGGATTTCACCGCACGAGCCGCGCGTACCGCCCCGTTAAATGTTCCCGAAAAACCACTGGAGACGAAAATGCCCAGCAGATCCTCCCCTTCTGAGGCCACCCGCTCGAAGGCGTCTTCGAAGCTGGCGAGAGAGGGCTGGCTTGACGTGGGAGGATTTTCGATCATCGTGCCGATGCGAGAATAGAACTTATCCACGTCCATCGTCGCATCCACATATTCCACCCCATCGTGGTGGACGTAGAGGCTTACCACTTCAAGGTCCCGTTCGTGAGCGACCTCAGCGGGGATGCCGGCTACCGAATCTGTGATGATCTTGACCATTAACGAGTTTCCTGTGCGACTCCTCGAAGCTCCGCAACCAATGCCCGACGTCGAACAAAAAGCCCGTACTCAAGACCCACCGGATAGGTATGGGGGTTGAGCATACGCTTTTGAGACTCATCAAGCGTCGCAAGTCCCTCATGAGCGCGCTGCTTAGCTTCCATCGCGGAAAGCTGATCTCGCGTCTCAACCACAATACCCTGGCGAACGAGGGGCATCAGTAGTGTCTCAAAGGTTTTACCATCTAAGCTTTTACGACGCAGGGAATCCATAGGATCGACGATAATCTCCTTGTCCCCGACCCCGTAATTGATGTCAAAGATCATGTCGCCGGCGATATGGCCGTCTTCGTGGTAGTAACGACGAATATCCAAGACACCAGGCATAGTCAACTTCGCCAAGGATTCCGAAATCTTAAGACGGTTGCTCCACTGGCTCGATCCGGGCTTGCGCACAGCCGCCAGTTTGTAGACTCCACCGAGCGTCGGCTGATCATAGGCGCAAGCGAGCTTCGTGCCCACGCCCCAGGCGTTCACCGTCGCTCCCTCGTCCATGATCGATTTGATGGTGTATTCGTCCAAATCATTGGAAAGCACGATGCCGCAGTCGTTGAGCCCCGCGTCATCGAGCATATGGCGAGCCATTTTCGCCAACCAGGCCAAGTCACCGGAGTCGATGCGGATACCGCTTAGATGCTCTCCGCGCTCCTTCATCTCAAGCCCCACCGTGATGGCGTTTTTCACCCCTTGCTCCACGTCATAGGTATCCACCAGAAGCGTGCAGTTATTGGGAAAGATCCGGGCGTATTCCCGGAACGCCTCAAGTTCGCTGTCAAAGGCCAGCACCCACGAATGAGCATGGGTACCTGATACGGGAATATTGAACATTTTGCCGGCGAGCACATCGCTTGTGGATGCGCAGCCGCCTACCACCGCGGCGCGACTTGCCCATATGCCGCCGAGGCCTTGGGCCCTGCGTAGG
>CANRPV010000188.1 GCA_947632575.1 uncultured Eggerthellaceae bacterium
ACTAAGTTAGCCGATCGGGGTGGTCGGCATGTTCGTTATCGAAGTGTCGAAACCCTACTCAGCGAAGTGTCGATTTTTAGCCTAGCGAATACATTTGCTATTTGAACTGGTGTTATGCACCTTAATTGAATAAGTAAACGCATCGCATGTTGCGTTAAGTAGTGCAGGGCAGCCGATTGGTTGCCCTGTTTCTGTCTATAGGCTTATTGTTTCCCTTCTCAGGCGCAGGAAGGAGGCGATCATGCCTGAGAAGAAGAACAAGCACCTGACCATCTCCGATCGTGTGGAGATAGAAAAGGGTCTCACTCAAAAGGAGAGTTTTGCCAGCATCGCCAGAAGGATTGGCGTGGCCACCTCAACCGTATCCAGGGAAGTCAAACAAAACAGGACGATAACTGCCATCGACAAGAAGACTTTCAATCTCTGCATCCGAAAAGGCGAGTGTCACGCTACCAATGTGTGCGGCGGCTGTCCCGACGGAATTGGTGCCTGCAAAGGATGCAGGAAGGTCAAGTGCTTTTTGGTCTGCGACATGTTTAAGGAGAGGAGGTGTGATCTTTTGGAGAGGGCCCCGTTTGTCTGCGGGGACTGCCCGAGGTACATGAGCTGCCGGTTCCGCCATGCAACCTACCATGCGGTAAAGGCCCAGCTTGCCTACGAATGCAGGCTCACCGAGTCCAGGGAAGGCATCTCTCTTACCGCAGACGAGCTTATGCAGACTGTAAAGATCGTGAAATCGCATCTGCAAAAGGGGTGGTCATTCGAGGCTATATGGGCAGCCTACGGCTCGGTGCTGCCCGTAAGTGTACGCACGATGTACGCCTACGCCGAGCGCGGCATACTGGGACTTGCCAATATCGATTTGCCGAAGAAGGTAAGATACAAGCCTCGACGGCGTGTGAGGGAATGGAGGATCGCCGACAGGTCCGGTCGTAGTTACTCGGATTTCCTGGATCTTTCGGAAAGTGTTAGGGAAAATGCCGTGCAGATGGACTGTGTCATGGGAAAGGCTCGTGGTTACCAGTGCATCTTGACTCTCCACTTCCCTAAATGGGAGTTCCAGTTGATGATCCTGCTCGAAGAGCATACGCCGGCCTGCGTGGTGGGAGCACTCGACTTCATCGAGTCGGTCATAGGGCATGAGAGGTTCAAGCAGCTCTTTGGGGTGATCCTTACGGACCGCGGCATAGAGTTCGCCGACTTCGAGGCCATAGAGAGAAGCGCCACCGGGCCCCGAAGACGTTGCCGCGTCTTTTACTGCGACCCGATGCGCTCCTGCCAAAAGGGAAGCTGCGAGAAAAACCATGAGCTCATTCGACGCATCATCCCAAAAGGAAGCGATCTCGATGTTCTAACCCCATACGATATCGCTTCTGTCGCAAGCCATGTTAACAGCTATCCTCGTCCGAGTCTCGAGGGAAAATCTCCCTTTTCCTTGGCAACCAGAAAGATCCCCAAAGTGCTTTTAGATAAGCTGGGCATCAAATGGCTGAGGGCTGATGAGGTATGCCTTAAACCCGATGTGCTGAAGCGTTAGAAGTAAGACCGAAAAACTGTCGATCAAAAGCGCCTGAGGTTCATATCTGAGTCAGAGCCATTGCGTTTAGTTCTGCAGGAAAAAACGATGGCTTGCGTAAGCATGCCCAAAAACAGCGCAGGGGAAACCGACTTCCAATGAAAACACTCTATCTGTGCGCGATAATGCAACACCTAGCGATGAGAAGCACCAGGTGTTGCATGGCTAAACGCCACGCGTTGCAGTTGGTTCTGCAGTGTTGCACCTCGAAGTGCAATCAACATCCACAAATAAGGGATCCGAATGCTTGCCTCGATAATGCGGCTAAATAAGTATTTTGTTATACTTGCCCTATGAATTTATTATCTTTATCGACATTCATACCCGAGCAAATCTGTGACACTCAGCGCTTCTTCTCATACGAGGGCAATTACCGCATTTCTCACTACTGTGGTTATGCGGCAGATTTTTTCTCGCAAATACTTGAGGATGAGACTATCGATGGCGGCGTGGCTCCACGCAGCTGCGACAGCACCCGGGCAATGAATTCGTATCTCAAAGAGAGCGGCAAGTTCTTCTATCAGATTCACATACCACCCCCCAATTCGTCAGCGACTAAATACCTTGCCTCTGAATTAGAGAACTACAAAAACGCTATAGAAGGTTATTTCGAGATTCATCTCGACGATATATCCGAACGATCCGCGCTTATAAACAACCGTAACGCCTTGATTGCGGCGCTGTATGACGATCTGCCCAGCATCTCCTATGCCGCCTACCTTGGCTTTCTGCATCAGATGCTTCAGACGCCGCTTGAGGAGCAAATTATTCCAACAGATTTACCTTGCAAAGAGGTGACAGGGCCAAGCGTTTTCCTCATCGGATCCACCTTGCCAAATTTCAGCATCGCGGAAGCCATTGAGGCAGCTGGACTGCGCATTCTGGGAGATCGGCTTCCAGAATCAAAAAGATTATTCTCCGCACGACCAGTCTCGCTTTCTGGG
>CANRPV010000189.1 GCA_947632575.1 uncultured Eggerthellaceae bacterium
GGATACTGAAACACGATGCCCACCTGGTTGCGGGCGAAAGCAGCCACCTTTTTATCGGCCATATCCTGACCATCGATGAGCACCCGCCCGGAGGTGGGATGAATAAGGCCGTTGAGATGCTGGATAAGCGTGCTCTTGCCGCTTCCCGTATGACCAGCGATGCCCAACAGCTCGCCATCGTTGAGCGTGAGGTTTATGTCGCGGATCGCCCAAACCGTCGCAGGATCCGCGCCCCAAGCCGCCGCCTCGACTTGGCTTTCTGAGGCTTTGCCATTCTTGATGACGCCGGTTTTCCGCTCCTGGGAAGGATCGTCTTCGTAACTGTAGCTTACGGATTCGAACACGATACTCATAAGGTATCCTCACGCAGGGCTATAAGCTCATCTCGAACAGCGTCTTCATGTATGGAGGTGGTGATAGCCACCCCTCGCTGTTGGAGAAGAAGACAAAGCTGAGTGCTGAAGGGGACGCAAAGATTCAGATGACTCAGCTCCTCGGCGCGGACGAGGACCGAATCCGGTGTGCCGTCAAGGCGAACGACGCCCTGGTCCAACACAACGACCCGGTCTGCCACCGCAGCCTCCTCCATAAAATGAGTGATCATCACGATGGTCATGGACTCGTTATGAAGCTTGGCGAGCACTTTCATCAGGCCCGTTCGTCCGCGGGGATCGAGCATGGCCGAGGCTTCATCCAGGATGAGAATGACAGGGTGCATGGCAAGAACGCCGGCGATTGCCACCCGCTGTTTCTGTCCACCTGATAAGGACGCGGTCTCACGCCGCTCAAATCCCTGGAGTCCCACCTCGCGCAGAGATTCGCTGACTCGTTGGCGCAGCTCTTCAGAGGGCACCGCCATGTTTTCTGGCCCAAAGGCCACTTCGTTTTCGATGATGCTGGCTACAAGCTGATCATCGGGATTTTGAAATACCATGCCCGCTTGACTGCGGATAAAGTAGAGGTTCTCATCATCGTCCGTGTCGCGACCAAGGACGGTGACCTTGCCTTCTTCTGGAACCAACAGGCCGTTGATGCATTTCGCAAGCGTTGATTTCCCCGATCCGTTGCCACCAAGGATCGCGACGAACTGTCCCTTGGGAATGGTTAGATCGAGTGCTTGAAAGACGAAATCATCTCCATCGTAGCTAAAGCCAGCCTGGGCGAATTGGATGCAATCTTGGCTCACCGAGAAGTCTTCTTCCGACTGCCCGCCGACTTGATGAGATTGGAGACGCTTTTATACAAGATCAGCGTGATAGCGGCGTTTAAGAGAGATTTCACGACGTTGAAGGGCAGGAGGACGGGAAGAATCATGCCGACGACCGTCTCTTGGGGAACACCCATATAGATGGGAGTGATGAAGAGATTTCCCACGATGGCTAAAGCGATGGAGCAGGCAACGCCTACGCTCAGTCCGATAACGGCTCCGGATAGCGTGTGACGCTTGGTATAGATGAGAGCCGAAGGGAACACATAGCCAAGTACCACCATGATGTTCATGATCGTGCCGTAGAAATCGCCCATGATAAGACCATGGATGATGGTGCTCATTACCCCCACCAGAATGCCGGAGCTTGGACCAAAAGCGAAGCCGCAGATGAGAGCCGGTACGGTGGAGGGATCATACTTGAGGAAGGCGACACCGGGAATAATGGGGAACTCGATGAACGAGAGCACGACACTCAGGGCGCAGAACAGAGCCATGGCGGTAAGCTGTCGTGTGTCATAACGGCTTTGTCTTACAGCACCTTCGCGGCTTGAACTGACCATAAGGTTACCCTCCATAACGATCGCACGTGATCCAGTTAAATCTTGCCCAAAATCAAACAATTAAGACAGTAACTATAGCATTCGCTGAAAAAATCATTCTAACCAATAGCTTATGAAAATGCTAATACAAAGGCTTGAGAAATCCAAAAGGAAAGCCCGTATGAAGGCTGTTTCATACGGGCTTGGGGTTCCATAACTTCAACTGTTGCGAATTGTACGAAGGGAAAAACTCCTTAGCAATAGAGTCAACAAAGTCAACACACGATTTGGGACTTTAACAAAAAATCTTCACAAAACCAGATAATTTCGTGGTGTGAGCTTGGTAATTTCCCTCGCGTCGGGAGGATAATTTTCGCAAATGTTAACAATGGCGGGCGAGTGTCCGTCTATAATTCCGTTACTTTATGCCGTAAGTGTGCAGGGGGAAACTATGGATTTCGGCGCAGTTTTGGAGGGGTTCATCAATAGCCTAGACTCCTTCGTATGGGGCCCACCCATGTTGATTTTGCTGTTGGGCTCCCATCTTTTCCTAACGATACGTACTCGTTTCATTCAGCGGAAGCTTCCGACGGCTATCAAGCTTTCGGTCACGCGTGATCCGGATGCCCAGGGCGATGTGAGCCAGTTCGGTGCGCTTTGCACCGCCTTATCGGCCACCATCGGTACGGGCAACATCGTCGGCGTGGGTACGGCGGTGGTCTTCGGCGGCGACGCCGGATTCACTCAGCTGAA